>JALYQL010000346.1 GCA_030855855.1 Bacteroidota bacterium
ATGAAGATTTCACCATCTCGATCGAGCCATAAGCATTTTCAGGCTAATTATTGATCGTTTTTAACCTTATATCGGTCGTGAGCGGATTACCCTTAAATTTGGGATTCGTTCACGACTTTTTTTATGAAATATACTTTCTCCTCTTTTCGCCGGTCAGCTTTGTTGCTGGCATTTTTATTTACAAGCGGATTCCTCTTTGCACAATCGGAACATGCGAAATGGACTTTTTCTGTGGTCAATACCGGTCTCGGAGAAGCGGAGCTGATCATGAAAGCCGATGTTGAAAAGAACTGGCACCTTTTCGCGTTGATTTCTCATGATGGAGAAGAAGGCGCTCTTCCTACAGAATTTACGTTTAACCCGAATCCGAATTATGAACTGGTTGGGGGCGTTATCGAAACCCAAAAGCCTATCAAACATTACGAAGACGGTTTTGGAACCAATGCTTTCTTTTTTCACGGAACAGTGATCTGGAAACAAAAGATAAAGATCAAAAGCGCAACGCCCTTTACAATTACAGGCGAAGTAAACGGTCAAACGTGTGCGGATGGTGAAGGTGGAATGTGCGTGCTGGTTTATTCAGCAATGAAGTTTGATGTGGCCGGAACAGGTCCGATTGGCCCAACCGGTGGAACAGGAACAAAGACCATTGATACTCCAACTATTATAAAAAATGACAGCACACCGGTGCATCCGGATACTACAATTCATAACGAGCAGGCAGGCAACTGCAATTGCACAACTGAAATTGAAAAAGCAGTTGCAAATGCAATGAACAAAAATCACGGACATCCGATTGTGGATACTGCGGCCTGCAACGCGCAATTGATAAAACCTACAGATGCGGAGTTAAAAGGAGGCGAAGAAGTAGATAAATCCTATTGGGGAATTTTTATTGCAGGATTTATCGGTGGGCTTATCGCGCTTTTAACGCCATGCGTGTTCCCGATGATTCCGCTCACGGTTAGTTTTTTCACCAAACGCAGCAAAGACCGGAAATCAGGAATACGGAATGCATTTATTTATGCCCTTTCCATTATCGGCATTTACGTTACGCTTGGAATGGTTATCACGCTCAGCCTCGGACCCGATGCGTTGAATGCGATGTCAAGCAGCGCACTCTTCAACCTTCTTTTCTTCTTTGTTTTTATAGTATTCGCGATTTCTTTTTTGGGCGCGTTTGAAATTACACTTCCAAGCAGGTTTATAAATAAAGTAGATTCTGCATCTGATCGTGGCGGGCTGATGGGAATATTTTTCATGGCGTTTACGCTTTCACTTGTATCGTTTTCATGTACTGGCCCGATCATCGGAACTTTATTGGTAGAAGCCGCGCAAGGAAGCAGTGTTTTCGGTCCTGCCATCGGAATGGGAGGATTTGCATTGGCGCTTGCATTGCCATTCGCTTTATTCGCGATGTTCCCGGGTTGGTTAAATTCACTTCCAAAATCGGGTGGATGGCTCAATTCCGTTAAAGTCACACTCGGTTTTATCGAGATAGGGCTTGCGATGAAATTCCTTTCCAATGTTGACCTGGCTTATCACTGGGGATTTTTGAAACGCGAATTGTTCCTCGCAATCTGGATTGTAATATCCATTCTTCTCGGACTTTATCTTCTCGGAAAACTCCGCTTATCACACGATAGCGAAATGAAACATGTTTCCACTACCCGTGTTATGCTTGCACTTATAACTTTCGCTTTTGCTGCCTATTTGACTCCGGGAATGTTTGGTGCTCCAACAACTTTTGTAAGCGGTTATTTACCCCCGAACAGCTACCGCGAATGGAAAGATAAGCAAAGCACGGATTGCCCGCAGGATCTTTCCTGCTTTCATGATCTTAAAGAAGGCTTATGCTATGCAAAAAGTCAGGGTAAACCGGTATTTATCGATTTCACCGGATATTCATGTGTCAATTGCAGAAAGATGGAAGACAATGTGTGGTCAGATCCGAAAGTGTATGAATACCTGAATGAAAAGTACGTGGTAATTTCTTTGTATGTTGATGATAAAGAAGGATTGCCACAAGAGCAACAATACCTGAACAAAGATGGCAGACCGATACGTACAATCGGAAATAAATGGAGCCAGATCGAAACTGATTATTATCAACAGAACTCACAGCCTTTATATGTGCTCGTGGATAATGATGGAAGATTGCTCACTCCACCCAAAGGTTATACCCCTGAAGCGCCTAAGTATGTAGATTACCTGGAACTTGGGATGAAAAAATACGAGGAAAGAAAAAGCATGTCAAAATAATTTTTTCAGCGTAATATCCTGTCCACTAAATGAAGGCAACTGTATTTCTGATTTTGATCTTTTCATCCTGCGAAAATTTGACTTTGAATAATATAAATGCTGCCCGGATAAATCCGGCGCTATCGCAAGGAACTTCTTATTCGTACACTGCAACCCAACTGACAGCACAGAAAATCTCGCCAATCTCAGGAATTAATTGTTTCACAGATTATGACGAAGCTCTTGCAAACGCCCGCGCGAATAAAAAGCCTTTACTGATTTATTTCAATGGATATGCCGTAGTGAATTGCCGTAAA
>JALYQL010000255.1 GCA_030855855.1 Bacteroidota bacterium
GAAAGAGTACCTGTGCTCAGCGTCAAATACGATATACCCATTTGTCTCAATATTCAGCGAATCAAAATTTCTTCCCAGGTAATTAAATGTAAACCCGATCGGAATCTTATAAGAGAACTTCCAGGCAGTGTTGGATGTGTTAAGAATAGTCTGAGAATTCAGCTCCTGCCATGTTTCTGTCGCAACGCTTACCGTGTAATCAAAGTTTTGGCTTTTAACAGGGAGGCTTAAAAGAATAATAAGTACGCAACTAATTAAATAACGCATCGAAATAAGTTCTTGAGGTGAATTGAAAACCTTTTTGTTTCAAATACAACTGCAAGAAAGCACCAAAAAAGGGCTTTGTAAATAGAGAACCAATGAACGAGTTGATTAACCAACGAACGAGTCGTTTTACCAACGAACGCGTTTGATTTGAAGCAGAGGCGATCCGGCTGAACACCTGCGCACGGCAATTATGCCCGCCCCCTTCACACCCCTTTTACAAAAAATCCAATTTTCTTACACACGAAAGCAAGCCCACAAATCCGGTTTCACCCCGCCATGCAACCGCTCTATGTTTGCAGTGTAATAAACAATAACCCTTCACACAATCTACTCACCATGACACGCGCAAAACTCCTTACACTCGCCGTCTTCCTCACCGGAAACATATTCGCAGCCGTCATCACACAAAACCTAAAACTGCAGGTGACAGAAAATTCAAATGTTACTGTTCAGCAGTCTTTCGCTCTTGTCTATGCTTTCTCTGCAAACGGTACAGATGGTCTTGACGCAGGAGATGTCGGTAACGAAATTTCTCTCGGAAATCCTGGCGACAATGTGTGTCCTTTCAGCTTAAGCAGCAACGGAGACATTATCACTTCTATTGATGCACGTCCGACGCTGGGCAGCTATAAAAGAATACAAATTGGTTTCTACAGCAAATTTCCTGCAATTATTAAAGTGCTGGCTTCTGCATACGGAAACACACCCGGCGACAGCACTAACCGCCCCACTTATGCATGGATCGAACAGATCTCTACCGGCTATATTTATTATTTCCTGGGCGATACAGTGAAGCTTGACATTCCTGCTAACCTTAATTTCGACGCTGATTTTTACCTGCATACCGGTCCTGAAATCGTAGTTGAAAAAACAGATGAATTCTGTTTTGGATCGAACAGCGGAGATATCACCGTTCACAATGTGGGTTGCAGCAGATGGAGCCTGGATATTTATAAAAACGCAGCACTTGTTTTCTCTGATTCAATTTTTCAGGCCGACACAACTATTGCTGATCTCGGTGCAGGAACTTATACGATCATCACTTCAATCAATTCAATTCCTGTAGATTCAACAGTCCTGACAATGTCGAGCGAGGCGCAGATATTTCCTGATTTCGCCACTGACAACAATACTCCTACTACAAACGACGTCGTTAACTTCACTGATTATTCGGCTGTGAATATCACTCCGCTGACTTATTTCTGGACTTTCGGAGATGGCGCTGATGATAATCAGACCAACACTTCTCACCAATACGGTGTTGCAGGAGCTTATGAAGTGGTGCTTACACTTACCAGCATCTCTGGTTGCCAGGCGATGGTGTCTGATTCAGTTTTCGTGTCAGAAGGTGCGCCGGAAATGCCGTTGATGACACAAGGTCCAAGCTTCAACCAGGCATTTTATAACAACGATAGCGATAACAACACCCCTGCTGAATATTCAGATTTCCTGCCTGGAAAACCTCGCCCTGCCGTTGAAATGTTCGGCATGGACGCACAACGCATCATGATCACACAAACAGAGCCGCAACTGATGAACATCACCATCATGAATGCATCCGGACAAATTATCACAACCACCCAAACCGCAGATATGAGCATCACCCTCGACGTTCCTGCAACCGGTATCTATATTGTAAGAGCTGTAAACGCAAAGAAAGAAGTGCAAGTGAAAACAATCATGGTCACCAATTAAACCCTAATTGGATTTTGCGGAAGGAAGTAGGGGTCCGACCGTAATACTAAGCCATGATTGAAAAAGAGGAGTTTATAGCTCCTCTTTTTCGCGTTTATATAATTCGCTTCCGTGAAAAAAAAATTTCACTTGTACATTGCTCATTGTTTAGTTGACATTGTTTATTCATGAAACAGAAGAATGCAGGTAACAGAAAATGAACAACGCATAACTAACAATGCTCAATGAACAAGGGAAAATTAAAACTTATACTTGTTCATTGAACACTGAGCATTTGACATTGAATATTCAGGAAACAGGAGAATGCAGATAACAGAAAATGAACAACACACAAGCAAAAATGTCAATGAAAAATCCATCTCTACGCGCGCTGACCTCTCCTCCGGGGCCGGGGCCGCGCGTTGATGGCAGAAATGTTTCCGCCGTGGCGGATCAAATAAACAATGCAAAATGAACAAGGGAATTCAAAAAAAACCATCAATACGCGCGCTGCCCCCCCTCCGGGGTCGGGGGCCGCGCGTTGCCATTTACCCAACACCACAAAACAAATCCCACAACACATGATGCTCATCTACAAAAACAGCCGCAGAAAGCTCCGATCTTGAAAACCATTTTAATTCTGCTATATCATCAGAAGCAATTGGCGTTCCTTCCCACTTTTCTGCAAAAAACAAATGCGTGATAATACAATCCGGTGTGCCGCGGTATCTCGGATCATCAATTCGGGTTGAACCAAGATACTTTACACCGGAAACAATTAATGAAGTTTCTTCCTTTGCTTCTCGTTTTGCAGCATCCTCGTAAGAATTATCCAACGCCGGATCAGCAAAGCCTCCTACGAAACGGAATTTTTCCTGGTGCGCCTTTCTTCCGAGCAATAATTTTCCATCACGCTCAATGACTACATCGACAGTTGCGAAAACAGTCGGGTAACGTTTTTGTGTTGTCATGTTTAGTTCGGTAATAAATGCACTTCAATAATGACATTATTGCTGTTTCTTGTCTGCATCCACAATTCGTTTTCTTTCAGGCGCAGGATCGTCCAGACGGAACCGATGGAACTGCCGTTTCCGTTTGCATTTACAAAAACCAGGTTGCTCTTTCCGGCGCTCAGGTACCACGAGCCGGTTTCGCTATAATCACCGATATTATACGGACGATACGTAATAGTGTACAGATCGCTTTTATTGATCATCATCACATAATTGACGTATGCGTTTTTATAATCGGTGGTTTTATCCGTTTGCGAACCATTCTGCGGCGTTTCAAATACCTGGTCGATGCGCCATGAATTACAAACGCGATGCTTTTTTGTGCGCAGGCTGATTGCGGGGCCGTCTTCGTATTTGTTGCAATTAGAAAAGAGAACCAAAATCACCAGCGTAAAAGCAACTAAAAGTCGGGTTTGAAATTTTTTCATGAGTTATAAATCGCGATTTTAAAGTGAGTAATACAACTTGCTTTATTTTGATTTTAAAAACATTTTTTTTACTTCCGCATGACTAATTATGCGTTTGGCTTTAATGTCATTTTGTGATTCAGTATTGCGCGCATAAAATTCTTGCTCGGTCATAGCCACTAACTTTTGAAGACCGTTTTTGTGTTGTTTCCCTTTTTGTAAAGCAGCCATTTAAGAGGATTTTATAAAAACATTCTAAAATTACACGGTAACAATCAATACGCCATATTCGGCCCAAGCCATCTTTCCGCCTCACCCAAAGTCATTCCTTTTCTCAAAGCATAATCTTCTACCTGCTCTTTTGTGATCTTACCCAAACCAAAATAAACCGATTGCGGATGAGAAAAATACAACCCGCTTACAGCTGCAGTCGGAACCATCGCGTAGCTGTCGGTGAGCTCAATTCCTGTATTTTTTTCGACTTCAAATAAATTGAACTGCAAACGTTTTTCAGTATGCTCCGGGCAGGCAGGATATCCTTGCGCAGGACGAATGCCAACGTATTCTTCCTTCACGATTTGTTCGTGCGATAATTTTTCGTCTTTCATATAACCCCACAACTCTTTACGCACCAGCTCATGCATGTGTTCCGCAAAAGCTTCTGCCAAACGATCTGCAATTGCTTTCAACATGATGGCGTTATAATCGTCATGATCTTTTTCAAAGGCTGCTACTTTTTCATCAATGCCGAAACCGGTTGAAACTGCAAATCCACCGATGTAATCGTTAAAGCCTTTCGGCGCGATAAAATCTGCGAGCGCGATGTTGGGTTGTGTGCCGGGCTTTTTGGTTTGCTGGCGCAGCGTATGAAAAACAGTTTTTACTTCGGAGCGTGTGTCGGAAGTATACACTTCAATATCGTCATGATTAATCATGTTCGCCGGCCAGAAACCAACTACACCATTTGCCTGCAGCCATTTTTCAGCAACGATCTGCTGCAACATTTTCTGTGCATCATCGAATAATTTTTTCGCTTCCACTCCACGTTCCGGATCGCTTAAGATTTTCGGGTAAGAACCTTTCATCTCCCAGCTATGGAAAAACGGCGTCCAGTCGATATACGGAATGATCTTTTCAAATGGGTAATTATTAAAAACTTTATTCCCGAGAAACGATGGCTTTACAAGATGAGAAGTTTTCCAGTCGATCACCGTTCTGTTCGCGCGCGCTTGTGCCAGTGAAATAAATTTATTCTGCGCCTGCGCATTCTTGTTCATTTCGCGCACACGGTCGTATTCAATGTTCAGCTCTTTCATAAACCCGCCGCGCAGCTCTTCCGAAATAAGGCTGCTCGCTACAGGAACCGATTTACTCGCGTCGTTCACATGCACAACCGGTCCTGAATAATTCTGTGCGATCTTCACAGCAGTATGCACTTTTGAAGTCGTAGCGCCACCAATAAGCAAAGGCGTTTTGAATCCAAGCCGCTCCATTTCTTTCGCCACATGAACCATTTCATCCAGCGAAGGAGTGATGAGTCCGCTCAGGCCAATAACATCTACGTTATGTTTTTTGGCTTCCGATAAAATTTTATCCGCCGAAACCATTACGCCCAGATCAATGATCTCATAATTATTGCAGGCCAGTACAACGCCCACAATATTTTTTCCAATATCATGCACATCTCCTTTTACGGTGGCCATTAAAATTTTACCGGCGTTCTGCCTGCCGTTGCCGACAATACCCGCCGCTTTATTCGCATCTTTTTCAGCCTGCAAAAATGGTTCAAGATAGGCGACCGCTTTTTTCATCACACGTGCGCTTTTCACCACCTGCGGCAAAAACATTTTTCCGCTGCCGAAAAGATCACCGACAACATTCATTCCGTCCATCAGCGGACCTTCAATTACATTTAACGGGCGGCCAAGTTTTACACGCGCTTCTTCTGTGTCAGAGTCGATGTAATCTGTAATTCCTTTTACAAGCGAATAGCTCAGTCGTGATTCAACTGTTCCCCTCCTCCACTCTTCATCCTTTTCCGTTTTTTCTTTCGTAATGCCTTTCAGTGATTCAGCGTGATTGACTAAACGTTCAGTCGCGTCATCTCTTCTGTTGAGCAAAACATCTTCCACCAATTCCAGCAATTCCTTCTCGATATCATCGTACACCACCAATTGCGCGGGATTGACAATTCCCATATCCATTCCGTTCCTGATCGCATGGAATAAGAAGGCAGAATGAATTGCTTCACGCACATGATCATTGCCACGAAAAGAAAAAGAAACGTTGCTCACTCCACCGCTCACTTTCGCGAACGGCAGATTTTCTTTGATCCACTTTGTTGAATTGAAAAAATCAAGCGCGTTAAGGCGATGTTCTTCCATTCCCGTTGCAACCGGAAAAATATTCGGATCGAAAATTATATCCTGTGGCGGAAAACCGACTTTGTCAACAAGAATATCATAAGCACGCTTACAGATTTCTTTTCTGCGATCAAATGTATCGGCCTGCCCTACTTCATCAAATGCCATCACGATCACTGCGGCGCCGTATTGTTTTACTTTTTGCGCCTGTTCAATAAATTTTTCTTCGCCTTCTTTCAGCGAAATAGAATTGACAATTGCTTTTCCCTGCACACATTTCAATCCCGCTTCGATCACCGTCCATTTCGAAGAATCGATCATGATCGGAACACGCGCAATATCGGGCTCGGCTGCAATGAGATTAAGAAATTTTGTCATTGCCGCTTCACCATCGAGCATTCCTTCATCCATGTTCACATCGATGACCTGTGCGCCACCTTCTACCTGGTCTTTCGCGATGGAAAGCGCTTCATCATAATTTCCTTCTTTGATGAGACGAAGGAATTTTTTCGAGCCGGTGACATTGGTCCGCTCACCGACATTCATAAAATTCGATTCAGGCCGAAGCGTAACAGGCTCGAGTCCGCTTAAATGCATGAGCGTATCTGCTTTGGGCTTTTTACGCGGCGGAACATTTTTAGCAAGCTCAGCAATTCTGCGGATATGATCTGGAGTTGTTCCGCAACATCCACCTACAATATTTATAAATCCTGCTTTGAGAAAATCTTCGATCTGGTGGCCCATCGTATGCGCATCTTCATCATATTCGCCAAACTGGTTCGGCAAACCTGCATTCGGGTAAGCGCTCACATAGAATGGCGCTTTTTCAGAAAGCTCTTCAAGATAAGGGCGCATATCTTTTGCTCCCAACGCACAATTCAATCCAACACTTAACAGGTCGACAT
The DNA here is from genome assembly GCA_030855855.1 of Bacteroidota bacterium. Taxonomy (GTDB): domain Bacteria; phylum Bacteroidota; class Bacteroidia; order Palsa-965; family Palsa-965. Next base: position 6,630 of record JALYQL010000255.1, read on the forward strand.
GTGAAACGGAATTTAAAAAAGCTTCAGTCGTCTGACCGGAAAGTGTGCGCCCGCTTGCATCTGTAATTGTTCCGGAAACCATCACCGGCATTTTGCGGTTTATTTCTTTGCAATAATTCTGGATGGCAAACAAAGCGGCTTTTGCATTGAGCGTATCGAAAATAGTTTCAATCAGCAATACATCCGCGCCGCCTTCGATGAGGCCTTTTACCTGCAGCGTGTAGGCTTCCACCATTTCATCAAATGTCACTGCACGAAAGCCGGGATCATTGACATCCGGTGATAAAGAAAGTGTGCGGTTTGTAGGCCCGATCGCACCGGCGACAAATTTCGAAACATATGCTTTTTCAGGAAACTCGTGATTGAATTCTTCGATCGCTTCTTTGGCAATTTTTGCGGATTCATAATTCAATTCATACACCAGCTCCTGCATATCGTAATCGGCCATGGCGATGGTGGTGCCGCTGAACGTATTTGTTTCTATAATATCAGCGCCGGCAAGAAGATATTCGCGGTGGATCGCTTTAATGATCTGTGGCTGGGTAATAGAAAGAAGATCATTATTTCCTTTCACATCTTTCGGCCAATCCGCAAAACGTTTTCCGCGATAGTCGTTCTCTTCCAGCTTGTATTGCTGAATCATCGTGCCCATCGCACCGTCAATGATGAGAATTCTTTTTTCTAATTCTTTTTTGATGTCAGTCATATATTCTTTAGCACAGCGGCATTTTTAAATTGCACCACGGCGGCTTTTATTTTTTTGCGTTACTATAATTTTCCATAAAAAACACGCGTATCATATTCAAACCTTACCAAACCATTTTCCTGGTAACGTGTAAATATTTTTTTCAGCACATTCACCATAAACGCGCTGTCGGGATGATCTTCAGGCGGCACGTAAGAAGAAGAAAACAATCTTCCTTTTAATCCTTCAAAAGTAAAGTCCTGGAAATTTTCAACAGTAAATGAATTCCATTTTCCTTCGCCCCAGAAAGCATCAAACACTTTTTCATCAATGTTCTTATGATTCACTTTTTTATAATCTGTTCCGAATAGTTGAAGCAGATCTTCGTACGATTTCAAAAAATCCGTTGAATCTGTTCTGCGGTCGTTCCACATCAGCACTACATTTCCACCGGGCTGAAGAATACGTTTGAATTCCGTTTTTGTTTTTTCTGAATCAAACCAGTGAAAAGCCTGCCCCGCAAGAACGAAATTTACCGAATGGTCTTGCAATGTTGTTGCTTCTGCTGTTCCATTTACGCTGTGAAATCGTTTGTACGCCGACAAATATTCTTCCGCCGCTTTCCGCATTTCATCATTTGGTTCAACGCCGAAAACTTCAAAATTATTTTCAAGATACAGCCAGGAAGAAATGCCCGTGCCCGAACCTATATCAGCGATCACAGAATTTTCTGTCAGCGCACCGGCATCACTCAAACGATTGAGCACTTCCCCCGGGTAGCCCGGACGGTATTTCACATAATTTGCAACGCGGTCAGAAAAACGTTCTGTTGTATTCACTTTACAGCATAAAAAATCCCATCTGTTGAATCAGAAGGGATCGGGATTTTCGTGTAAGGATCATGCTTCTGACTTATTTCCTCCTGTCTTGTAACAGGATACGAATTGGCACCTTCTTAGAGTTGAAAAGTTTCAAAGTTGAAAGTTTCGAGTTGAACTATTAAAAACCCGAAACCTGAAACTTTTTAAACTCCCAGGGTTGCCAAGGCTTCAAAGGGCGCAATCCCTCAGCCTTTCTGAATAAGTGTTTGAAAAGAACTGCTGCAAATTTAATGAAAATGCCTGAATTGCATCACATTTCATATGGTCCAAAACTCTATTTTGGCTGTAACTTTTCAGCCCTCTCAACCGTCTAGGGTCTGACCTAATGCTGCTTCCTATGTCCCGTTTCTTTCGCTTTGCAATTCCTTTCATTGTTGGAATTGCTTTTTCCTGCTCTTGTTATGGCCAAAACACCTTTACCATCAGCGGTTTTATTTCAGATTCCGCCAATGGTGAGATGCTGTTTGGTGCTTCCGTTTTTGCAGTCGGAACCACAAAAGGAGCTGCCGCGAATGAGTATGGATTTTATTCCTTGTCGCTCCCCGAAGGTACTTATACGCTCCGATACAGCTATGTAGGCTTTAAGCAGAAGGAAGTGACTTTTCAGCTCACCCAGGACATTAAAAAAGACATTAAACTTTCCAGCACTACAGTCACCAATGCCGAGGTGGTGATTAAGGCTGATCGTAACCAGGAGCAGGTGCAATCCACACAAACGAGCGCAATCAGCATTCCGATTGACAGGGTGAGGCTCGTTCCTACAATTGGCGGTGAAACGGATATTATCAAAGTGCTCCAGTTAATGCCGGGAATAAAACGTGGCGGAGAAGGACAAAGCCAGATGTTTGTGCGCGGCGGATCGGGCGATGATAATCTTATTCTGCTCGATGAAGCTGTTGTGTATAACGTGGCGCATTTGTTTGGCTTCTTTTCTGTTTTTAATAATGATGCGCTGAAAGACATTACGATGTATAAAGGTGGTTTTCCGGCACAATATGGCGGAAGACTTTCTTCAGTAATGGATATTCGCATGAAAGATGGTAACAATGATAAATTTCATGTGGTGGGCGGAATTGGTTTGCTTTCATCACATATTACAGTAGAAGGGCCGATCATAAAAAACAAATCTTCCTTTCTTATTTCTGCACGCCGTTCTTATATTGATAAAATATTTAAGCTCGCTTACGGTGGTGAAAATGTGCTGCCGTATTATTTTTACGACGCGAACCTGAAGCTGAATTATACGCTTTCAGAAAAAGACAGGATTTTTGTGAGCAGCTATGTCGGCGACGATGTGCTGGCGACAAAAACGGGAAATGACACTTCTTTTTTTGATGGCGGGTTCAGGCTTGGAAATTTCACTGCCACTACAAGATGGAATCATACATTCAGCCCGAAACTATTTTCCAATCTTTCTTTGATCCATACCCGTTTCCGTTATGATGTGGAAGCGAAAATTCCGGGAAATTCATTTCTCACACAATCACGCATCTCTGATTATGGGGTGAAAGATGATTACAGCTATTATGTGAGCCCTACCAATACAATTCGTTTTGGCGCTTCTTACACGATGCATATTTTCCGGCCGAATGTAGTAAGCACATCAGGTGAAATTTCTGATTACCTGCGTTCGCGGGAAGGAAACAGGGTATTCACAAATGAATTCGGATTGTATTACAACCAGGAGCTGGTGCTTGACAGCACGTTTAAAATAAATTATGGAATGCGTTTGTCAGGATTGGCAACGACAAATGCTTTTTATTTTAATCCTGAGCCGCGGGTTTCAGCAGTATGGAATTTCAGGAAGAGACAATCTGTAAAGCTGAGCTATTCACGCATGTCGCAATATTTACATCTCGTGAGCTCTTCATCTGTTGCATTACCCACGGATCTCTGGTACCCCGTAACCAAATCTGTTCGTCCGCTTATTGCAGACCAGGTTGCGGCAGCATACAACCTGAATGTGTCAAAGCTTCAAACGCTTATTACGGTAGAAGCATATTATAAAAGCTTAAGGAACCTGATCGAATACCGGGAAGGCGCTGTGCTGATCCTGAACGACGATTATGAAAAAGAGCTCGTCAGCGGAAAAGGGTATGCTTACGGATTTGAATTTTTTGCGCAGCGTACAGAAGGACGATTAACCGGCTGGGTCGGCTACACGATTTCATGGTCTGTCCGTGAATTCCCTGATCTGAATAACGGAAAACCATATTATGCGAAATTCGATCGTCGTCATGATCTTTCTATTGTCGGCACGTTTGAAATTACAAAACGATTTTCAGTTGCCGCTGTCTGGGTGTACAGCACGGGTCAGCGCTTCACTCCTACTACAGGCGATTTCTTAATGCCGGATGCTTCACTTTCGCAGGTAAATATTCTTCCGATTTATTCGGACAAAAACGCGATACAGCTTCCTGCCGCACATCGCCTTGATATCAATTTCGTTTTCAAATCGAGGCTTGACCGTAAGTGGATGAGGTGGACCGGCGAATGGCAGTTCGGGGCTTATAATGTTTACAACCGCGCACAACCTTATAAAATAAAAGTGGTGGATAACGGAAGCGGTGGCTTTAAATACCAGGCCGTTGGATTATTCGGATTTATTCCTTCTATCGCTTATAATTTTAAATTCTGAAAATGGGTACGAAAAACGAAATTAACTACGAAAAGCGAAAGGGTACGAAGCAGTTTAATTGCTTTCGTTTTTCGTATTTTTTCGTAGTTAATTTCGTTTTTCGTACCCCCATAAAAATGCCGATTAAAAAAAATCTCTACTACAATGAAATATATTTTTCCTTTCCTAGCCTCTTTCATTTTCCTCTTCAGCTGCCAGCCGAAACCGATTGACATTGACGTGCCACCTGCTGAAGAACGATTAGTGATTGCGTCGCAGGTATTGCCGAACAGCATTATGGTAATCGGACTTACAAGAAGCTTTTCACCGCTTGATCCTGCAGGGCACGAAGACACTTTGCAAAACGATTTTCTTGATCGCATTCTTGTGCCTGATGGAATTGTCACGGTTACGCATCCTTCCGGCACCGATACATTGTATATGGTTACTCCCGGAATTTATGCAAGCATTAATGTGCTGCTGGTGGATTACGGAACGTACACTATTCACGCAAAAGATCCTGCCACCGGCTTGGAAGTTACAGCAACGACGGAGCTGTTACCGGGAGTTTCCTTCGATTCTATACAGCCTTACAAACAAGTAGTAGAAGGCGATACAGTTCCGTTCATACATTATGAGCTGAGCGATTACGGTGCGGCGTCAGACTATTATGTGGTTTGTTATTACCGGAAAAGTCAGGACACCAGCGCGTTTGATCTCAATAATTACTTCAGCCAGGGTTCAAACGAGCTGAATGCATTTGATCTCATCACCGACCAGGATTTTGACGAACAGGGAAAATTGTCGCGCAACAATCAATTGTATGATGTTTCCAATACCGATACAATTGCCGTAACGGTTTCGCACATTACAAAAGGTTATTATGAATTTCTCTCTGCGTATAAACGATCTTCAAGCCTGTTCAACCAGCTTTCGGGTGAACCGATAAATTACCCTACAAACGTAGAAGGCGGGTACGGATATTTCAACACGCACTTTCCTGAAGTACGGATTTTTGAGCTGATCAATTATTGAACGTGGAAAAAAATCCGGTGGCTTAGAAAATTTTAATTCCAGAGGCCTTTCAGCTCTTTCAAAAAAGTCCAGATGCGCTTACGGAAGAAAAGGAGGATGAGGATATACGGAACCGCCATCAGGTAGAGAATAGCATTGTTGAGTCCGCCACCTACATTCTGACCATTTGTGCTCCCGCTTTCCGCCACCGCCCTGCACATAGCGCACTGGGCCGATGCCGAAACGTTAAGCAGAAACAACGCTAAAACAAGAATTGAAATGCGGGTTTTCATTGCTGACAAAGGTACAGAAAGGGGGTACGAAAAACGAAATTAACTGCCAAAAAGTATCACATAGTGACCACTTCGTGGCGAAAAACGAAAATTTTGCGAAGCGGTTTTATTGTCTTTAAGCTGGGGCGAACTCGCTAAGTTTTCGCACCCTTTCGCTTTTCGCACCTTTCGCTTTTCGTACCCCGCCTTACACGTAATACGGAGAAATCATCAGGTAAACCACAGGCCCTGTAATGCTCACATAAAGCCAGATCGGCCATGTGATTCTTGAAAGTTTTTTATGCTTCTGGTAATCTCCTGTCAATCCGCGGTAAGCTGTGAAGAGAATAAATGGCAGAATGATTGCCGCAAGGAAAATGTGTGTGATGAGCAGAATGAAATAAACCATACGCATTCCGCCGACTGCTGCTTTTTCCAACTCATCAGCTATTCCATCGTGGTTCACATCGCCGAATTTTGTGTCGCCGCTCAACAGGTGATGGGCGATGTAGGAAACGAGGAACAGGATGGAAAAAACCATTGCCGTCATCATGATGCGTTTATGCAGCAGGTATTTTTTCTGGCGTACTACGATCAGCGCCGCCACCAGCAAAACAGAAACAATAGAATTGATCACTGCATTTGCTTTCGCGAAAATGTGAATATCAAAGCCGAGATCAATTTTGAGCTGGAAATTTCCCAACAGCACGATAACGCTGAAAACTACTACAGAAAAAAGTCCGATGAGAATGCGGGCTTTTTTGTCATTCACTTTCATAGTAGGCTGAAGCATGCTATTGTGTTTTATTTTTGATTGAGCAGCACTTTTATAT
>JALYQL010000258.1 GCA_030855855.1 Bacteroidota bacterium
CTATGGCACTGCCGAACAAAGAATCGCCGGGCTGCTGTGACAAAAGTGGCAGGGAAAAAATGCAGCATACAAAAAGTAGCTTTTTTTGTCTCATGTTCATAACAAATTTAGCAAAACGCGGGCCGGGACCTCAGGAAAAGCGATTTCAGTGCTTAATTTTGCAGGAATGTTGCAATATCCCTCCAAATTAGTCGAAGAAGCCGTTGATGCCTTTTCCCAGTTACCGGGAGTTGGGCGTAAAACCGCGTTGCGTTATGTGCTGCATTTGCTGCGCCAGGACGAAGCGATGGTAAAGAAATTCGGCACCATTTTCACCCGTCTGCGGGCCGAGCTGAAGTATTGCAAAACCTGCTATAACATCAGCGATCACGAAAGCTGCACCATCTGCACCACCGCCAAGCGCGATCATGGCGTGGTGTGCGTGGTAGAAGATGTGCGCGATGTGATGGCCATTGAAAATACGCACCAGTATTCCGGCGTTTACCATGTTTTGGGAGGAATTATCTCTCCCATGGACGGCATCGGTCCGAACGATTTACAGATTGATTCGCTCGTGACGCGTGTTTCCGGCGGTGATGTGCGTGAGATCATCATGGCGCTGAGCACTACGATGGAAGGCGATACGACTAATTTTTTTATTTATAAAAAGCTAAAGGATTTCAATATTCCGGTTTCCACTATTGCAAGAGGAATTTCTATCGGCGATGAATTGGAATATGCGGATGAAATTACGCTCGGAAGATCGATTGTGAACCGGGTGCCGTATGAGAAAACTTTTTCTGCGAGGTGAAAAATGATGTGCGGATGTGCAAATGTGTAGATGTGCAGATGCTGAAGTGTACAGACGAAAAGGGATCGGAGAAAAGAGTTGAAAAAATATTACCTACGGTAAAGGCTTCCTTTTAAAAATTTATTTGGTTTTGTGTTTTAATTGGCATTCTTTTGCCGCCTTGTTTATATTTTTTCGTAGTATCTACCTTTAATATCTAAATTTTATGCCTTTTAAAACTGGTAATCTTATCCTGGATCTTTCTTTCCAATTTTCACTTGAAATTATTCAATTCGCAGAAATTCTTTTGGAAAGAAGGCGTTACCCCATTGCGGATCAATTGGTCAAAAGCGGGACTTCTATTGGCGCAAATGCCTGGGAATCCCAAAATGCAGAGAGCAAAAAAGATTTCGTGCACAAAATGAAGATCGCAGCAAAAGAAGCAGATGAAACACACTATTGGCTGCTAATCTGCAAATACAGTGAAAATTACCCTGACCCTGGCAAGCTTATCGCAGATGTCGAATCGCTGAAACGTATTCTTGGAAAAATTATTGTGTCGTCAAAAAAGTGATCCAATTCAGCCGAACCATTGCTCAATAACCCTCCATTATCCTATTTTTGCATCTGTCCGGCAAATCGTTGGTACTTACATCTGCACATTTGCACATCCACATATCTGCACATCCCTGTTGAAACTTTCCATCATCATCGTCAATTATAATGTTGAACATTTTCTGGAGCAATGCCTCCACAGTGTTCGTCGTGCAACTAAAAATGTTTCAAGTGAAATATTTGTAGTTGATAATAATTCCGTTGATGGAAGTGTGAAAATGGTTCAGGAAAAATTTCCTGAAGCCTGGCTGATCCCGAATAAAGAAAACCTTGGTTTTTCAAAAGCGAATAACCAGGCGATGCGGCTTGCAAAAGGAGAATATTTTTTGCTGTTGAACCCGGATACAGTTGTAGAAGAAACAACATTCGATAAAGTCATCGCTTTTATGGATGCGCATCCTGATGCGGGCGGACTGGGCGTTCAGATGATTGATGGCAAAGGTGATTTTCTTCCGGAATCAAAACGTGGATTGCCGACTCCGGCCGTTGCGTTTTATAAGATGTTCGGCTTTTCAAAGCTTTTTCCGAAATCGAAAAAGTTTGGCCGTTATCATTTAGGTTATCTCGACAAAGATGCCACACATGAAGTTGAAATTCTTTCCGGCGCGTTTATGCTGATGCGGAAAGAAACGCTGGATAAAGTCGGATTGCTGGACGAAGAATATTTCATGTACGGCGAAGACATCGACCTTTCTTACCGGATTATTCTCGGCGGTTATAAGAATTATTATTTCCACGATACACGCATTATTCACTACAAAGGTGAAAGCACAAAAAAAAGCAGCGTCAATTACGTGTTTGTTTTTTATCGCGCGATGGTCATTTTTGCGCGCAAGCATTTTTCCACGAAGAACGCAAAGCTCTTTTCCTTTCTCATCAACATCGCGATCTATCTCCGCGCAGGTTTCGCCATTTTTATCCGCTTCCTGAAAGCAATTGCGCTTCCCGCATTTGACGCCGCTATTTTAATTGCCGGACATTATTTCATCACTTCTTATTATGCCGCCAATTTCAAATTCGGTCCCGGTGGCGGCGCGTACAAACCGGAACAGGTAAATATTCTCCTGCCGATCTATAATGTGCTTTGGCTGCTTGCCGTTTATTTCAGCGGCGGTTACGATAAGCCAATCCGTGTTTTAAAAATCATCCGCGGAATTTTTGTCGGAACAGGAATCATTCTGATCGGCTATGCGCTTTTACCGGAAGAATGGCGTTTCTCACGCGCACTGATTTTGTTCGGCGCAGCATGGGCGATGGCAACACTTTTGCTGACACGTTTATTTTTCTCGCTTGCAAGAATAAAAAGTATGCGTATCGATAGCGGCAACGCGCAGCGCATTGCTATTGTCGGAAGTCCGGACGAATGCAAGCGCGTAAAAGGATTGCTCAATCAGACAGCAGCCAACACCGGATTTGTCGGATTCGTCAGCGCAACAGACGATGAAATAAATGATTCCGGTTTCCTCGGTCGTTTCGGACAATTGCACGACATCGTGACGATCTACAGCATCGACGAAGTAATTTTCTGCGCAAAAGATTTGCCGGCCCAACAGATCATTGATCGCATGGCACAGCTTGGCGACAGCAGAAAAGTTTCCTACAAGATTGCGCCGCCGGAAAGTATGTCGATCATCGGCAGCAATTCTATCGACACCGCCGGCGATCTTTATGTAATTGATATTAATTCGGTGAGCAAACCTGTGAACCGCAGGAATAAAAGAGTTGTGGATGTATGCATTTCATTGGTGCTGTTTCCACTCTTCCCGATGCTGATGTGGGTAATGAAAAAACCTTTTGGTTTCATCGCAAATATTTTCGCTGTTCTTTTAGGAATAAAATCGTGGGTTGGATACGCTCCTGCGAAGGATGGAAATATTCAGCTGCCGAAATTACGCGAAGGTATTTTAAATCCTGCCGATGTTTTGCCGGAAGAGCAGCGGACAGCTGTAATTCGTGAGCGATTGAATTTGCTCTATGCGAAAGATTACCGGGTGGAGAATGATTTGAATGTACTCAGACGAGCTTTCAGAAATCTTGGTAATTAGAATTGATATCCTGCCCTGAATTTAATTACCAATTACCGATTCTGTGTGTAGGGTTTGCCACCAAGACACCAAGGCACCAAGAAAAATAATTGGTAATTGGTAATTACGTAATTGGTAATTTTCCAATCTTGTAAGCTTTCTTGATCATCGAAACAATTGTCGTAGCCAATGCGGCGCCTAAAACTGCTATTCCCATATCCTTCTGCGCATCCCACACATCTCCCTGCGTTCCGAGATATGACATTCCCTGCTCTTTGAAAAAAATATCGGCAACCGCCCACTCGATCAATTCGTAAAGTCCGCTTACGGAAAGTGTGAATTCGATCGGAAGTCCCCACGCAAAACCTTTGGGGAATTTGTAAACGTTGAGCAGCACTTCACGCACCGGGTACGCAAGCATAAATCCAAAGCTGAAATGCACGATGCGGTCGTATGGATTTCTTTCTAACCCGAATGTATCTTTCAACCAATAGCCAAATGGATTTTCCGCATAGGTATTCATCGCACCGTAAACATGAAGCAAGAGATAAATCGTGATCAGTAAATAGCTGAGATCGCTGAATTGATATTTACGGTAAAAGAAAAAGAGAAACCCGCCGAATAAAATTACCAGCGTATTTTCGAGCCACCAATTCTTAATATCAGGAGTAAATACAAGTGTTATTCCCCAGATAACAAAGAATACGAAAAGACATATCTGCATTATCCGATTCTTAAGAAAAGGAACACGGAAAGTTGAAATGGCGTTTGAAAATGGCATTGAGGTAGGGAGTATGGAAAATAGAAATTGGAGAAATGGAAATTATGGAAATAAGGAGCTAAGAAACGCGAAGTGTTAACACAGGCCATAAACAGGAAATTGGTAACAGGCTAGTATGCAAAACCTAATTACCAATTTCCTATTTTCCCAATTTCCTATTTTCCGTTTATTTCCTCTTGATAGAACAACCTGAAGAAACCGTGGTCTTCGTGGTAATTTCTTTTCCTTTGCTGAGCGCGGTCATTGCGTCGAGAAGGTAGTGTGTTTTTACGGCTTTTATTTCACGCGGACTATCGTCGATCGAACCGCGGTAAGCCAGCTTTCCGTCTTTGTCGAAGAGGAACATTTCAGGTGTGCGTGTTGCGCCGAAAGCATTTGCAAGCTCTGAATTAGGATCAACAAGATAAGGCGCCATGAATTTCTGGTTGTTACCGTATTTTTGCATCGCGTCCTGTGAATCATCACCATCACGTTTTGCTTCGTTGGAATTGATAATCACAACACCGATATCCATACGGGAAGCATTAGCCTGAACCTCGCGAATGCGATCTTCCTGTGCAATTACATAAGGACAAGTATTGCAGGAAAAAATCACAAGCGTGCCTGATGCGCCTTTTTTATCGTTGATGGAAAATTCTTTGCCCGAAAGTACATCGTGCATTTTCACATCTGCTTTAGGAATTGCAGTTCCGATTTCGATTGGTTTGATGTCGGCAGTCTGAAAGCTGATCGCGATTGTCGCTGCTACTGCGATTGGAAGAAGAAATATTTTTCTCATAGGAATTTTGTCTTTTCCCAAAGATACAAATTCTTCTTTGTGCTGTTATGAGTATGCTGAACGATGGCAAACGTTTTTTGTAAGAAGATGGAACACGGATGCCTGCCGAAACACAGCCCCGCGCATGAGCAGGCAGGGATAAAAACGGAAAACTTGTTGTCCAATTCTTTCTCACCAGGAATTACAGGAACAAATCAAAAATTATTTCAAATCCATTCGTTCCCGGTACAAATATTTCTTCTGTATCGATTCCGTCGGACGGAAAATATAATACACTTCACCATTGCGGATATGAATGTGCTTGACATACTGCAAACCAACTTTAAAGCTTCCTGTAAGCTGCCCGGTTTTAATGTCAATGCGTTTCAGCTGGTAAAAACCTCCTTTTTCAAATCGCGCGTAAAGTTCTCCCGTCACTTCATCCTGGTGAATGCTCCTATCCCACTCTTTCCAGTTGGACGGATGATGATAAGCGATTTTCGACGCGTGAATTTGGTTGCCTTTTTTATCATAAAGAAAAAGCGAATCGCAATAGTGATCAAAAACGCAGATGGTATCATTCACCGTAAACATCGGCGCATATAGCGGTGTGTAATACATTGACTTCGGAAAACCGGTCATTGTAGCGGCGATGATGCGTTTATCAATTCCGGTATATACTTCCATTTTCCTTGCGTACAACCGATCTTTCGGCAGCAGGTAATCAAATTCCCAATTATACTGCGCCAGCAATTCTGCATCCACAATTCCCCGAATGGAAGAAACAGAAGTATCAGCCGGATCATAAGCGAAATAAGTGAACGCGGGATAATCACGATTGTAATTTGAAAAGAGAATTCTTCCGCCTAATGTATCAATGCAAGGCAACATCCGTTCGCAGAAAGCGCGGTAAGGCAATGCCATTAACGAAAGATGATTATCCGGAAAAACATGTATGCGGAAAGCGGAATCTTTACACATCACATTCACATGTCCCTGGTAATCTTTATACAATTCAATTGCCTCCACCGGAACAGCAACCTGGCTTATGATCTTCTGGTTATTATCTGCCAGCATCACTTTCGCCGACTTCAGCGACTTTTCAAAAGTGAGAAGTAAATAGCGCCCTGAATCCGCGAACACATAATCTTCAATAAAAAAATGCCAGTTACCGATGACGGTATCAGGTCCGTTTTTAAAAGTGATGGGCGCTTCCGGAAGAATGATCATTTCCGTCTTCATGACAATATCAAGGTGTAAAGTATCGCCATTTGATTTGGCAAGCAATTGTGGTGTGATTGTTCTGTATTCAGTTTTAAAACCAAAAATCCTGAATTCCAATACTGCTCCTGATTTATAATCGATCAGAATAGCATAAGAACCTTTTGCATTTGAATTCGACTGGCGTGCGGGCGATTTACACGAAACGATTACTCCGGAAATACCGCCGCTGTCTTTTTCAGAAATAATTTTTCCGAGAACGAGCAATCTTTCACTCTGTGCAAAAAGCGGGAGCGAAAAAACTATCGTAAAAAATACGAACAGGAGGGTTCTGCTCTTTAACATAAACTTGTTTTAATGAGGACGCATTGATGCTGCAAATTGCATAAAAAAATTACCAATTACATAATTACAAATTAGCAATAAATTCTGAAGACATAAACGCACCAGTTATGCTTAGCTGGACGCCACTTATCAAAGTTTTGCATACTTTTCTGAAATGAATCCAAAAACCAAACTTGGTTATTTTGATCTGAGCATGATCGTGGTGAGCCTCGTCATTGGCATGGGAATTTTCCGCACGCCGGTAAATGTGGCGCAGGCAGCGATTGAACCTTCTGTTTATTTCGCAGCATGGATCTTTGGCGGAATTATGGCCTTGTGCGGCGCGCTCACATTCGCGGAGATCGGCTCGAGACTTCCGGTGAACGGCGGCTATTTCAGGATCTTCTCGAAGTGTTATCATCCTTCTTTTGCGTTTATGCTCAACGGAACAATCCTTGTTTCGAACGCGGCGTCTGTTGCCGGTGTTGCCCTGATCGGATCGGAATATATTTCCGGGGTTATTTTCCGTGACAATCCTGCTGCCAATACCGAATCGGTTCATCTTGCAATTGCGTGCGGGGAAATTTTATTATTCCTAGGATTAAACCTGCTCGGATTAAAGATCAGCGCGACGACGCAGAATGTGCTTGTCGTGTTTAAGCTTGTCGTGATTTTAATTCTTATTTCAGCCATTTTTGTTCCCGTTGAAAATGCTCCCGTGACTGTTGCCGCAGCTTCATCACATTCGTGGACAGATTACCTGCAATCGTTCGGTGTTTGTCTTATCACCATCTCATTCACCTACGGCGGTTACCAGCAAACGATCAACTTCGGCGGAGAGATCAACAATGCGAAAAAGATAATGCCGAAAGCGATTATCACCGGAATTCTTATCGTGCTCGTGCTGTACATTGCCATAAATTACGCTTACATGGAAGTCATCGGTTTTAATAATCTCAAGACAGCCGATTCTATTGCTTCAATTATGGCAACACGCGTGCTGGGCAATCTCGGTTCAACTATTCTCACGCTAATGCTTTTCTTTTCGGTGCTCGCTTATGTCAATGTTGGTTTAATGGCAAATCCGCGTGTGATCTGCGCGATGAGCGAGGACGGAACCATGCCTGCGTTTTTCAGTCGCTACAGTAAACGTGGTGTGCCGGTAACAGCGCTACTCACATTTACGATCATGTCGATCGCTATTTTATTCTTCGCAAAAACATTTGACGAGCTGGTGAAATACGTGATCTTCATCGACTCGATCGGATTTATAGCTGCCGCCGCTACGATATTTATCCTGCGCAAAAAGCAAGGCAGTGAACTAAACGACAGCTATACAATTAAATTATTTCCGTTTGTGCCGTTGCTCTTTATTCTTGCCTACACGTTCGTTGCCACAAGCGTTGTAATTGATAAGCCTGACGCCGCGCTTTACGGATTGATTATTTTTGCCTGCTTTCTTCCGCTTTATTTCTTATTTGTGTGGATGGCCAGATCTCAAAAAAAGCAAAGTGGAAACTGATTGTTATAAATTACTTGGAATTTCTCCGCAGGCTGATGATAAAACGATCCGCAAAGCATGGCGCATTAAAACCAAAGAAGTTCATCCCGATGTAAATCCTTCGCCCGACGCTGAAAAAAAATTCCGTGGCCTTTCAGATGCTATGGAAACATTGCTCGATGATGCAAAACGGATAAAGCACGATCATCATTTCGGTTATGCGGGAAATATGAAAAATAAATATTCGAACGCAAAACAATCATTCTCGGAATACCAGCAAGAAAAGGCAAAAGTGACGGTCAATGAATGGACGAATGATTATAATGTGGCGATGGCGATGCGGGAAGAGCAGCGAAGGAAAGTGGTGAAGCGGCATAAGAGAAATGTGATGATGATCATGATTGGGTTAGTCTGTATGTTGGCGATCTCTATTGTGTTGTGGATTGTTTTTGGTTAGAGAAGCCTTGTTAAAGCCGGATGATAGTTTCGCTTGCCCGGTGCGGTGGCTTTTTTTGTAGTGAGATTTCGCTCCTACGGAGCCGTTCCGCTCAGTAAAGCAGGCGTTAATTTCCGCGTTGACTTTCATGCATTACAAGCAGATCCGCAGGAGCGAAATCTCACTACAAAAAACGCTACCTGCTTTCCAAAACTCTGTAGGAGCGAAACTATAACACAGCGCCCATCCCTCAAACACATCTTTTTTCCTAAATTTGCGCTGCTTATCTCAATACCTTCAAAAACGCCAAAAGAATAAAAAATATATGAACTACGACTTAATCGTTATTGGCAGCGGCCCTGGTGGGTATGTTGCTGCCATCCGCGCTTCTCAACTTGGACTGAAAACAGCAATTGTAGAGAAAGCTGAGCTCGGTGGAATTTGCCTCAATTGGGGATGTATTCCGACTAAAGCATTGCTTAAAAGCGCGCAGGTGTTCGAATATCTTAAACATGCTGCTGATTATGGCATTACCGTAAAAGAAGGTGAAGCTGATTTCGGCGCTGTGATAAAACGTAGCCGTGGAGTTGCTGATGCGATGAGCAAAGGCGTTCAGTTCCTGATGAAAAAAAACAAGATCGACGTTATCCAGGGGTACGGAAAAGTGAAAGCGGGTAAAAAAGTCGAAGTAACAGACGCGGATAAAAAGATCACTGTTCTCGAAGCAAAAAATATTATCATCGCTACAGGAGCACGTTCACGCGAACTGCCGAGCTTAAAACAGGATGGTAAAAAAGTAATCGGATACCGTGAAGCAATGTCGCTTCCGTCGCAGCCGAAATCAATGGTCATTGTCGGCTCTGGCGCAATCGGTGTGGAGTTCGCTTATTTTTATGCTTCTATGGGAACAAAAGTTACGGTGGTGGAATATCTTCCGGTAATTGTTCCCGTCGAAGATGAAGAAGTTTCAAAACAGCTGGAACGTTCTTTCAAAAAAGCAGGTATTGAGATCATGACCAATGCAAGCGTGGAAAGCGTTGATGCTTCCGGCAGCGGTTGCAAAGTGAAAGTGAAAGCAAAAGATGCAGAAAAAATTATCGAATGCGATATCGTGCTTTCTGCTGTTGGTATTGCTTCCAATATTGAAAACCTCGGACTGGAAGATATCGGCATCGCGACTGACAAAGGAAAAATTTTAGTGAATAAATGGTACGCCACAAATATCCCGGGCTATTACGCAATCGGTGATGTGCTTTCCACACAGGCGCTCGCGCACGTTGCATCCGCAGAAGGAATTACCTGCGTGGAAAAGATCGCCGGACTTGATCCTGAACCGATCGATTACAAAAATATTCCTGGCTGCACTTATTGCTCGCCGGAAATCGCTTCTGTCGGCTACACAGAAAAGCAGGCGAAAGAAGCTGGATTTGAATTGAAGATCGGCAAGTTCCCGTTCTCCGCATCCGGAAAAGCAAAAGCCGGTGGAAACGCGGAAGGTTTTGTGAAGCTGATCTTTGATGCGAAATACGGAGAGATTTTGGGCGCACACATGATCGGTTCTAATGTGACTGAAATGATCGCAGAGATCGTGGCTATCCGCAAATTAGAAACCACAGGACATGAACTGATCAAAACCATTCACCCGCATCCGACCATGAGTGAAGCAATCATGGAAGCTGCAGCGGCGGCTTATGGTGAAGTGATACATTTGTAAAATCTGATTTTATTTTTGACCAAAAGGCTGGCACATTGTCAGCCTTTTTTGCTTTTAGCCAGACTTTGAAACATTCAGAAATATTTTATATTTGATAAACAAATAACCAATTCTCTTAAAAACCCCTACATGCTCGACATCACTAAAATCATCCAGGAAAAACTTCCCGCTGCAAATTATTACCAGGAAGAAATACAGAAAAAGCAAATCTTCATTCATCACACTGCCGGCGGAAGCAATGCAAAAAACGTGATCGGCGGTTGGAAAACGCGCACAGATCATGTTAGTACAGCGTTCGTGATTGCAGGAAAACCTTCTTCCGCTACATCAGGTTATAAGGATGGCGATATTTACCAGGCTTTTTCCAGCAAATACTGGGGCTATCACCTCGGACTGAAAAAAGAAGTTTTTGCCGAACAAGGCGTTCCCTATTTGCCGCTCGACAAATCCAGCATCGCGATTGAGATTTGCAATTGGGGAGCGCTTACAAAGGCAGCCGACGGCACGTTCAAACAATATCTCGGCGGGGCGGTTCCTGCTGCGGAAGCTGTAACGCTGAATCCGGCTTACAAAGGTTCCGCAGCTTACCACGCTTATACCGATGCACAATTGGCCTCACTAAAAGATCTGCTCGTTTATCTCTGCGGCAAATATTCAATCCCGAAAACATTCAACGCTGAGATGTTCGACATCAGCAAAAAAGCGTTAACGGGCACTCCCGGAATCTGGACCCACACGAGTGTTCGGAAAGATAAAGTGGATTGTTCGCCGCAACCGAAGCTGCTTGATGTGTTGAAGAGCTTGTAGGTTTAATAAGCCGGCATAAATAACAGGCACATAAGTGCGGACTTCAGTCTGCACTTATGTGCCTGTTTTGCTACTTATTCAAAATAATCTTCTGCTGCTCAAACTTTTTCTTCACAGGATTAATCAAACGCAACAAATAAGCACCATTATCCTGCCCGCTCAGATCAAGCTGAAAATTATCAGACTCTTCACACTTTCCGCTCATCAGCAATTTTCCGCTGAGATCGTATAACTCATAATCATAATTGCCTGCTTCATTCATCAGCACATTGACAGGACCTGTGGTCGGAACAGGATAAACGGTATTGATCATCGGCGTTTCTTTGAAGGTCGGCACTGTTTGAATTCCTCCTGATAGCGGGGAAATAATTACAGGATAATAATTCATTAAGACGCCGTGCGATTTTGATTTGAGCACAATATCTTCGAGACTGAACCTTGACAATGGCGGTAAAAGTCCGGGCGCATCTCCGAGCAGCAAGATCATTTTCTTCGAATCATTGCGCCATTCGAGCTCATCCATCATACGCGCAGCGCCATCAAAAACAGATTCAGGATCATCGCCGCCGCCTGTCATTTTAATTCCGTTCATAAAGGTTTTTGCCTGCGTAAAATCAGAAGTGAAATCCAGCTTCTGAAACCAGATTCCCGGATCTTCATTCTTATCTCCATAAGACGCAATCGCAATCCGCACACCAGGCTTCTCAGCAAGCTTGTCGATGATTGATGCAACAGCCTTCGTCACATTATCAATATCGTCTTCCATACTACCGGTATTATCGATCAGGAAAACGAGGTCGGTGGATGCTTCAAGGTGCTGGTCGATAATGCGTAAGATCTCCTGGCTGATCTTTCTCGAATCTGCCAGAAAGTAAGTCTGTCCGCTTGTTTTGCTCGCAAGCATGGAAAATTGCGTCACTGCAACAGGCGAATAATAAGAAAGGTCAACCGGCTTCGGAATATCTGCATTCACACGCAAAAGAGAATCGATCTGCGTGGCGGTCAGCTTAAATTCCTTAGGAACCAGCGCGGAATCCATGATGGCACGTTCTGAGGAAGCCAGTGTATCCGATGCAAGGAAATCAGGCGTATCAGGATGACAGGAAGCAAGCAAAACAATTGCCAGCGGGAGCAAAATCACTTTTCTTAGTTGCATGTTGGAGCGTTTTAGGGAACTGTCTTTTCAGCATAATACCCTGTAAGGCGAAAAGTAACACCAATAAACCGGATTAATTGTGTTAAATATTTACCCGCCACAATCCGTACCTTTGCAGTCTCCCTAATACAACGAAAAATGGACAAAGTGCTTGATAAGATCGAAGACGCGATTGAGGAAATAAAAGCGGGTAAAGTTGTCATTGTGGTCGACGACGAGGACCGTGAAAATGAAGGTGATTTTATCACGGCTGCGCGGAATGTGACGCCCGAAGTGATCAACTTTATGGCTACGCACGGGCGCGGACTGATCTGCGCTTCTATTCTCGAAAGCCGCGCGGATGAATTGGGATTGCCTTTGATGGTGAAGGAAAATTCAGCCACGCACGAAACGCCTTTCACTGTTTCTATCGATCTGAAAGGCCACGGCTGCACCACAGGCATTTCAGCCCACGACCGCGCTAAAACAATCCAGGCGTTGATCGATCCTTCTATCAAACCAGAAGAGTTCGGCAAACCCGGACATATTTTTCCGTTGCGTGCAAAAAAAGAAGGTGTGCTGCGTCGCACCGGCCATACCGAAGCAACCATCGATCTTGCCCGTCTCGCCGGATTTGAACCTGCAGGCGCATTGGTCGAGATCATGAATGAAGACGGTTCGATGGCGCGTTTGCCACAGTTGGTGGAGATCGCTAAAAAATTCAGCCTGAAAATTATTTCCATAAAAGACCTTATCGAATACCGTCTTCGCACAGAATCAGATATTATACGCGAAGTTGAAGTAGCGCTGCCGACCGAATGGGGCGATTTCAAAATGGTTGCCTATACACATCTTTCCACGCAACAAAATCATCTCGCCATTTACAAAGGCGAATGGAAAAAAGATGAAGCTGTATTAGTACGCGTTCACTCTTCCTGCATGACCGGCGATATTTTCGGTTCGTGCCGTTGCGATTGTGGTCCGCAGCTGCACAAAGCGATGGAAATTATCGAGAAAGAAGGTAAAGGTGTTATTGTTTACATGAACCAGGAAGGCCGCGGCATCGGTTTGCTGAATAAGCTGAAAGCGTACAAGCTTCAGGAGCAAGGTCGCGATACGGTGGAAGCAAACATCGAGCTTGGTTTTAAAATGGACGAACGCGACTACGGTATTGGCGCACAGATCCTCCGCGATCTTGGCGTAACGAAAATAAAGCTGATGACCAACAACCCGAAAAAACGCGTCGGCTTAATGGGATACGGATTGGAGATCGTTGAAAATATTCAGTTAGAAATTGAATCAAATCTTCACAACAAGGTTTACCTCGAAACGAAAAGAGATAAGCTGGGGCATTCGCTGAAGGTGGGGAAATAATAATTTGCTAATGTGTTAATGTGTTAATGTGCAAATGAATGGATGTGGAGATTAAATGAGCAGAGAAGATTTTTTTCTTTGTGTCTTTGTGCCTTGGTGGCAAAACTTTCTTGCAAGTGAATATTGCCGGCACAAAGTCACCAGGGATTATTACCAGATTAACACATTAGCATCTTACCAAATTATTTCGTTCCGGTAGAATCAGCAGCGGGAGGTTTTTGTGCGGGGGGCGGTGCTGGCTGCGTTTCATCCGCTTTCTTTTTCTTGTTTCGGAAAAACTGCTCCCAGGTTTCAAATTCTTCTTTGTAAAACACACCTACTCCTTGTGTGTAAGTGGAGCTATTCGTAAGCAAAGCATTATCATTCGCGCGGTTGAATGCACGCAACCTTACTTTTCCATCATCGGTAACTTTGTATTCGATATTAAATTCTCCTACAAGCTGGCCGGCGGAGGTTGAAGTCGCATTCGCATTTACTTTACCGACATTACCGTCAATCGTGACACGGTTATTTAAAAGCTGTGTGCTAAGGAAAACTTTCAGCTCAGGCGTTGAAAGGTCATCATTCGCGCGGTATTTAACTCCCATATTAAAATCCGCGCTGATCTGCGAAAGCCAGCTGTTCAATGTTCCTGAAACGAAATTGCTCAGCAGTGTGGAGCCCGCGTTTCCATAATTTGCATTTGCTGAAGCGCCATCCCGCAATTCGGAAGGCGTCATAAAACTATTCAACACCATAAGCGAAAGTACCTGGCGGTTGCGTTCAAGCTCGGTCTGCGTATAACTTTTTACCGTTTCCTGAATGTTCTGATCGGCAGTCGGTAATTCTATATCGAATGAAACACTCGGATTGACAAGTGAATTGTCAAGGTGCATGACCACGTCGACAGGATAAGAACGGCGGTAAGCCTGGTTAGTTGAATCCATCGGGAAGAACGGCTCAACTGATGTAGTGGTTGTGTAAACCGCATCCGCATCGATCTGCGCGTCGTACGGATCGCCATTCCAGCTGATTACTCCGCCTTTTGCAAGACCGAACTCCAGCTTTACGATATTTTTCATGGTAAAGAAATATTTTCCATCACTGACTTCGTAACGTCCGCGAATGCTGAGATCGCCCGAAGGAGGAATATCCAATGTCAATGCGCCGCTACCATAAGCAGTTAATTCATCCCCTACTTTTTTGTCGAAGATGACTCTTACAATACAATCTTCAGTTGCAAAAATGGACATTGAAATTCTGAGTCCGCTGTTTCGTGATCTTTTCGGAGTGTTTTTGCCTCGCAGCGTATCATTTGGATCAGGCGCCTTTTCGAATACAATAAAATCATTCTCGCTCACTTCGCTGCTGGAGCTGGTCATCGGAATATTTATTTCAGAAAGCACGGGCTGTCCGCCTTTCATCACTTTTTCAGTTGTCACATCCATCTGGATATTTATAATATCATCCACATATCCAAAGACGTTCATATAGCCGGATGCAAATACACGGCCATAATAATCTTCGTTCATCTTCTCGGTCGTGTTAAGCACCAGGAAATGATCGAACCCGAAATCCATATCAAACTGGAATTTCGAAAAATTATCATGGTATAAGTGACCGTAGATCTTTGCGACATTCCCGTTTTGGTCCGTTACTTTATAATCATCAAAGAAGAATGAATTCTCCTCAATTACCACCGGCTGCGATGCCGAGTAAAGCGCAAGACCAAGATAATCCACGCGCACTAATTTGAAATTCACATCCATCTTTCCATTTATCAATGGTTTGGCAGGTGTGCCGGTAACGGTTAATTTTCCATCAATCTGTCCTTTCATTACAGAACAAAAATCCTGGAGGAGTGGCTGAAGTGTGGCCAACGGAATGCTGATAAACGTACCGGTAATATCCAGCGAATTTTCTTTATTTTTCGGATAATAAAATCCATTGAATGCAATATTATTGATCGGTTCTTTGGTATCCGTATCAATCAGGCCGCGCGTAAATTTCCCATCCACATAAATTCCGTTTTTAGACGGAAACCAATCCGCGTTAAGCTGGCCGTCGCCCAACTCCTGCCCGTTGATCCATAAATCTTTAAACGTGGTTTCGCTGGTAAAGATCGGGGTTGCGTAAAGGTCGGAGACTTTGGTATCAGATGAAACATATCCTTTCAACAGCACTCCACGCGGAATTGTAAAATAATTCAGGTAAGCCATATTAAAATCCTGCAGCTTAATGTTCAGCTGATCACTCGGCTTTTTTGAAACAAAGCCATTCAGACCTATAGATGCTGAATCGGAATGAATGACCAGCTCGTGAAAAGTAAATCGTCCGCTATCGAGCCGCACATAATTTCCGGGCGCAACCACCCACACTGAATCGTTCACATGAAATTGCGTTTCGTTGAAAGTAATTTGCAATGCTTTGGGACCTTCGAAATGAACAAGCGCTTTTATATCCGCAGAATTTTTTTGCTCACCGCCATTATTCCATTCGAGGTGCGTCTGGAGTGAATCGTGGGAAGCAATACAATTCAACTCAATTCCTTTTGTGCTGATCGTATCGGTAAGCTTAAGCTCAGACATTGTAGCTTTCAAAACGACAGCAGAACTGAGCTTGCGGGTGCCGGCACTGATTTCAATCAGGTTGTAGTGCACATCATTGTAGACAATTGAATTTGAAATAAAATAAGTATCAAATTCTCTTTGCTGGCTGTTAAAGCTTCCTTTGAAAAAAGTGTTCGGCGCAATCTCTAATTTCGGGATAATGGCCTGGATCGGTTTTGTATTATTCTGAAAGCTGATAGACCATGTAAATTGTTGATCCGCTTTTACTTTTTTATTATCCGTAGGAAAATAAGAAGGAAGATAATACGACATCATGTCTGTAAAAGCTCCGGGCAATTCCATCAACTGAAATTTTCCGGAAAGATTAATTCTTACAATATCAGATTCAAGGCCGATCCTCCGGGTTTTATCCGGAAAATTCCCTGCGGTAACCAGCACTTCATTGAAACGGAACCGCTCACCGTCTTTGCTGTAGTTCAGGTTATTTATTCTAAGTGAACCTTCGATATTATCAATATTATCTCCTTTGAAATTCATGTTAAGATCGGCAGACAAAATATTTTCATGCGCCTTATCCATGAAGCCCAACGCGCCAAGCTTGGCTGAATCAATCGTAGCTTTAAAATTCATTTGCGGCAAACTACCACTGTTGTCAATGGATCCCTGGAAAAATACTTTTACATTCGGATCATCAACATCAAAATCACCATCAAAAACCTGCCGGCGTAATTTTCCATTAGACACCGTAATTCCTGAATAAGAATAATTGCGGTAAGCCAATTCAGAAAATTTCCCATCGATCTGCGCGTTGATCGTTGCATTATCCAAACCAACACCTTTGATATTCACATCACCGGTTACATAAGTCAGATCAGGAATATCGTAGAAGCTTCCGATATTAAAATGATTCGCATGCACGACACCGACGTACGCATATTCCGCGCTGTCATTGTCCCGTGTCATAATCAGGTTTTCCAGCTTCACTGAGCCTAAATCTGTTTTCAGATTTCCATGCGCGACAAAATCATTCAGAAAACCTTCAAACGATCCGTTGAAAACCATATCGCCCAGCTTGCCGATAGAATTGCTTACTGCAAGATGTTTTCCTTTATCGAATGGCGCAACAGGAATTCCTTCAAGATCCTTTTCATTTGTAACCGCTTCACGGATCTTAAAATTCATATCCGTTTCATTGATGTTCGGCAACCCATTAAACGAAAAATTGCCGGCAATATGAGAACGTTCACCGAAACGTATGTCAACATTTTTACATTTCAGATGTTCTACCGTTCCTTTAATATCACCGGTGAACAGGATCTTTTTCTTTATCCCCAGCAATTCAGGTGCGAAGTAGCCCACATCACCCATCTCGATAATGGAATTGGAAAAATGCCCGTTCATTTTTACCAGGTGAATGAAATCATCTGCAATATCATCGGGACTGTTGTAGTAAAAAGAAATAAATCCATCCACAGCCGAACCGGGAGTAATGAAATGCAGATTGTCGAGTCTTGCCACACTATCTCCCACCGTCATACGTGTAGAAAAATCTTTGAGCGCGAACCCGCTTCTTTCTGTTCCCCGCAGATTTTTTATGCGCAGCGAAAGTGAATCACCCATCGGATCAAAATCGTAGAACGAAGCATTAATCCCTGCTACACGGATGTTTTCATAATCCATTCCGGGATCATTTATCGTATCGCGCGTGTCAATGTAAGCGAAGATCACATTATCCAGCTCCACACCTCCCACTTCCACTTTCCACGGATCTTTGCTTTTTGTTTTAGTAGTGTCGCCCGTTTTAAAATACTGCTCGATGAAACGATAGCTCAATCCTTTTTCGCCGGCGTATTTTTTAAGCTTGATCTTCGAATCGCTGAGCGTGATGGATTTTATGGATAAATATCTATTGTCATAGCTGAAGCGATCGATATTGACCAGGAATTTTTCGGCATAGAGTAAGGTATCGCCGTGCAGATCTTCGGCGTAAATGCCTTCGAGGCTTACCTTCTTAAAAAACTCTATGTTTACAGCGCGGATGGTAATTTTTGTGTTGAGCTCATCCGACAAGTATGCAGCGGCGCGCTGGGCCATCCAGGTTTGCGCCGCAGGACTTCTTACAGCGATGTAAGCGCCAACACAAAGGAGCAAAATCACGCCAAAGATCCAGCCAAGCACTTTGGCTGTCTTTTTGATAATTTTGCGGCCTTTGCTCTTCTTTACTACCATTGCACAAAAATAGCGATAATGCCTGTTATACTTGGAATTGAGTCGTCCTGCGATGAAACTGCTGCAGCCATTATAAAAGATGGCAAATTGCTTGCCAACATCGTTGCGGGCCAGGACGTGCATCAACGCTGGGGAGGCGTGATCCCTGAGCTGGCTTCACGGGCTCATCAGCAGAATATCGTGCCTGTTATCAATAAAACGCTTAATGATGCCGGAATCTTGCCTGCTGACATTGACGGAATCGCGTTTACACGTGGGCCGGGACTGCTCGGGTCATTGCTGGTCGGAACTTCATTTGCCAAAGGTTTTGCATTGGCGCTCAATAAACCTTTGATCGAAGTAAATCATATGCAGGCGCATATTCTTGCGCATTTTATTGAAGATGGAAAAAATCACAAAAAACCACAATTTCCATTCTTATGTCTCACGGTTTCGGGCGGTCATACGCAACTAGTGCGCGTGGATGATGAAAGAACGTTCACTGTACTTGGTGAAACTATCGATGACGCGGCAGGTGAAACGTTCGATAAAACCGCAAAGATCCTCGGACTCCCCTATCCCGGCGGTCCGATGGTGGATAAGCTGGCAAAAAACGGAAATCCCGCCGCATATAAATTTCCGATCGCGCAGGTTCCGGGACTCAATTTCAGCTTCAGCGGATTAAAAACTTCGGTTTTATATTTTGTGCGCGATGAAATGGCAAAAGACGCATCGTTTCTTGAAAAAAATATCGCGGATGTTTGTGCTTCTGTGCAGCATACAATCGTTAAAACATTGTTGCGGCGTTTGGAACAGGCAGCAAAAGCAAATGGTTTAACTGAAATTGCTTTGGCAGGAGGAGTTTCTGCGAATAGTGGTTTGCGCGATGCATTACTTTCGCTCGGTGAAAAAAATAAATGGAATGTATTTATTCCTGCTTTCGAATATTGCACAGACAATGCAGCAATGATTGCGATGGCAGGATATTTCAAATACCTTAAAAATGATTTTACAGGACAGGAAACTGCGCCTTTACCCCGTTATACACTCTGATTTTGATCCGCACACTTTTCCAGGCAACATTCCGGCAGGCAGAAGATGATCTGCAATTACATCCACCAGCAAGAACATTCGACTGGAAAGTTTTTGTGATCCTCGGATGGACAGCGTTGGCACTGACGATCATCAAATATTACGGCGATCCGGTTTTTTTCGCGGGTGTTTTAAAAACCTGCGGATTAAAAAGCGCCGGAGAAAGTTTACATCATTGGATTGATGACGGAAATGCGGCCTTACGTCACCTGAACTGGTGGGTGGGAACAATGCTGTTTGTATATCTGCTGGTTCCGATGCTGCTCATCAAATTACTTTTTCGTGAAAACCTCAGCGCGTATGGCTGGCACATAAAAGGCGCCTTCAAAGACTGGTGGTTGTACGCAGTAATGCTTGTGGTAATGATGCCGCTTGTAATTTATTTTTCATCAACGCCATCTTTTCAATCGCGCTATCCGTTTTACAACCCGTTGCATGACAAATCATTATTCCCTGATTTTTTCATTTGGGA
>JALYQL010000294.1 GCA_030855855.1 Bacteroidota bacterium
CCAATTCAGGCAGCAGGAATTTCCTGAATCATGTTATGAAGGCCGAAAACTGGACCTGCTGGCAGCGAATAAATTTGTTTTGCGTGAAAGCGGTATCACTGAAGAAAATATGTGGGCGCTCGGAAGATGCACGGCGGAAAATGATTTTTTTTCTTACCGCAGAGATAAAGGTATGACGGGAAGAATGTGGGCGGTGATAATGCTTTAGGAGATTGCAGATTTTCGATTGCTGATTGCCGATTGAATTTTAGATCAGCTGATTTTAGATTTTAGATTGGCTCATTGTTTCAATCTAAAATCTAAAAAACTAATATTCCGTATCCAGGTCGAATGTTTGTTTCAACTTGAGCAAAGACGGATTGATCTTCGCCAGATGATTGAATTTATCGGCAGGTGTGTAGATCAACGCACTTCCTTCTTCTTTGCTTACGATAATTTCCAGCTGGAATTCAAAATTCAGGAGTTGCTTGCGAAGAAATACCATGATGTCTGTTTTATCTTCATCAATTCGCTCTTTCGCCATCGCGTTCTGCACATTGAACTGCACGAGCTTTTCAGAAATTTTCACTGGCTTATTCGTGATGAAAGTCGCGTAATCCATCTGCCGCTTTTTCGCTTTTAGAACTTCCGAAAAAGCGATCCATGCTTCTTCCAGCTTTTCCTGTGAAAAATCGACGGATTGCTGATTGACAGTTGTAGTGGCAGAATACTCTTCTTTCTTTTCTTCCACCACGTTCGTAAAGCTGGAAATGCTCGGGGAAGATTTTAATAAAGTTTTCCGAACAGGCGGTGCAGTTGCCGTACCTCCTGAATTCTGAATTGGCTGGGCAGCTGGCTTTGCAGCCACCGCTTCCTGCTCCCGATTGCTAACGGGAATAATTTCAGCCTGAACTTCAGCAACTTTTTCAACTGAGGCTGTTTTTTCTGCGACTGGCGAATTCTGGGAAAGTAACGGGGAAGCTTTAACGCCAAAAATCAGTTGAGGTTCGTCATTTTTTTTTTCACCGGAAACTAAAGTTCCGGGAATGGCGGTCAATTGCATGAGGGCAAATTCGACTAATAACCGTGGGTTCCTCGCGCTTTTGTAATTGACATCACTATTATTCACCACCTTCAAGGCACGTAATAAAAACGGCACGCTGCTTTTTTCTGACTGTGCTTTATAACGCTCTCGGATATTTTTTCCGGCTTCCAGCAATTCTAATGTCGCGGGATCTTTGCAGACCAGTAAATTCCTGAAATGCTCGGCAAGTCCTGAAATGAAATTATGTCCGTCAAACCCATTCGAAAGAATTTCATTGAACACCAGCAGAGAAGAAGGAATATTTTCTTCCAGCAAATGATCGGTCATGCGGAAATAATAATCGTAATCGAGAACATTTAAATTTTCGATGACTGCTTTGTAGGAAAGATTATTTCCCGCAAAGCTAACGACCTGGTCGAAGATCGAACACGCGTCGCGCAATGCTCCGTCTGCTTTCTGGGCAATCACGTGCAATGCATCCGGCTCTGCGGTTACGCCTTCACTTTTCGCGATAAACTCAAGATGATTTGCAATATCGTCGACCTGGATACGATTAAAATTGAATATCTGGCAACGGGAAAGAATAGTTGGCAGGATTTTATGGCGTTCGGTCGTTGCAAGAATAAAGATCGCGTAACGTGGCGGCTCTTCGAGTGTTTTGAGAAACGCGTTAAACGCTGCAGCCGAAAGCATATGAACCTCATCTATCACATACACTTTCTTCGCATTCGGATTGCTTTCCATCAGTTGCGGCGGAATGCGAACCGTATCCACAAGATTGCGGATATCGTCTACCGAGTTATTCGAAGCTGCGTCAAGCTCCATAATGTCAATTGCCTGTCCGTCGTTGAATGAGGTGCAGGATTCACATTTGTTGCAGGCTTCGGTATCAGCGGTAAGATTTGTGCAATTGATCGTTTTTGCGAGAATACGTGCGCAGGTGGTTTTTCCAACGCCACGCGGTCCACAAAACAAAAATGCCGAAGCAAGGTGATTATTCTTGATCGCATTTTTGAGCGTCGTGGTAATCGCAGTTTGTCCGACCACTGTATTGAACAGTGCGGGACGGTATTTACGGGCTGAGACGACGAAATTTTCCATTGCGGCGTAAAATTAAGCATCAGGATCGTTTATTCATACCCAAGATTCCTGAGTTGCTACGTTTTTTCAACAACAAACGGGAAAATGACGAAGAGAATTCAGTGATATGTTTAATTTTCAGTATTTTACTTTTAATCGAAATTTTTCAATCCCTCATTCGAATTTCATGAAACACGGCATCCGATTTTCCCTTATTTTATTTCTTACCGGTTTTCTTTTTTCCTGCGGAACAAGCGAGCCGCATGAGGATGTTAAAAATTCCGAAAAGAAATATTCTCCGTTCCAGTTGAAAGAAGATTTCAAGATTTTCCGGACAACACTGGAAGAAGCACATCCGGCTTTGTATTTATTTAATACAAAAGATTCGATGGATTATTATTTTGATGCCGCATTTAAAAAACTTGACCATGAAATGACCAAAGATGAATTTTTCAGGATCATTTCCCCGATAATAGCTTCGGTTTATGACGAGCATACCCGACTGGATTTTTCTTACAGTTACGACAGCCTCCAAAAATTGATGCCGGTAAAGATCCGTTGGGTGAACGGTACTCCTTATATCTACAAAAATTTATTGGAAAGACCTGACATTATTCCCGGCTCAGAAGTAGTTTCAATAAACGGAAAAGAGCCAAATGATATCTATTCTGAAATGAAAACCGTTTATAATAATGGGACTACAGACCCATCGCTTTGGTATGACGTATACAGCCTTCATTTCGATTATTTGTACGCTTCTTTTTTTGAGCAACCTGATTCTTTTCATATTGCTGCGATCAATCCAACAACAAAGAAGCAATACATGATTGATTGTCCTTCTGTTTCCTTTTCAGATACGATTCATATGCTGCCCGTTTATATGATGGCTGAAGAGTATTGCCGTAAAGACAGTTGTTATAGATTTTACATTGACCGTGAAAATAATTTTGCAACGATGACGATCAGCAGTCTGGCAGGAGATGTGCTTGAAGCCGAAGATGGGGCGTTTTTTCGGGAGCTTGATGCGGATTTCAGTAAAATGGAAAAAGAAAAAATCAGCAATCTCATTATCGACCTTCGCTATAATTTCGGAGGAGATCCTACTTATGGGGCCGTTTTGGTAAATCATATTTCTGATAAATCTTTTCATCTGTTCGATACCATCACTGCCAACCTTCAACAGGTTCCAACCTATGCGCAGCACATTGATATTACCGAGGCGTATTATCCTGATTGGCCGCAGATGCTTGAGATAATTAAGAATATTCCTGATACCGCTTCAACCAATAACTTTTACTCAAATTTCCGGGACACTCTTTTTTTACCACGCGAAAAGCTTTACAAAGGAAAAATTTACGTTCTGATCAACAGTGATATTCATTCTGCAGCTGCGGTAACTGCGGCATTGCTTGATTCTTATGCTGATGTCACATTTATCGGCGCACCAATCTCCGGCCCATATAACAGCGGTAATGCACTGGAAACCGTTTATCTGACGTTACCGAATACGAAAATCACTGTTGACGTTCCGCTTTTCCATTACAGTTATGCGATCGCCGATAAACCCCAGTCCTTTAAAAAAGGAATCGCGCCTGATATTTCTATAACCCCTTCCATTTCTGATCTGCTTGTCCATAAGAACGCCGTTTTAGATACTACCATTGCGATAATCAAGGGACAGAAACCGCTTTGACAAAAGCGGTACGAAAACCAAATGAGGGCGAAAAGCGCGAAAAGCGAAAGTATACGAAATGATTACTTCGTATACTTTCGTTTTTCGCACTTTTTCGTTTTTAATTTCGTTTTTCGTCCCCCCCCTTCCATACTCTTATTTTAACCATCTGTTTGCCTCAAATAACCTTCTATGAAAACAAACCTATTTTTAGTAACTTAGCCCTTCAAACTCAACACATACCTATTACCATGAAAAAACTATACACACTTGCTGCTGCGACAATGCTGTGTTCTGCACTGTTTGCCCAGTCCTCTTTCTCCGACGATTTCGAAGCTTATGCAGTCGGAGCTTATCTCGGTCCTCAGCCACAATGGACCACCTGGAGCGGCGCTTCAAGTACTACTGAAGACACACAGGTGAATAATGTCATGAACAATACTCCTGCAGGATCAAACTCTGTGAAGTATGTTTCGACAGTTGCCGGTGGCGGACCACAGGATCAAGTGCTTCCATTCGGAGGCCAGTACAACACCGGAAATTTCGTTTACCAGATGAGCGTATTTATCGAAACCGGTAAAGGCGCTTATTTCAATTTTCAGGGCAGCACCACTATCGGATCGCTTTATGCAATGGAATGCCACATGAACCAATTGGGTGAAATGTACCTGACCAACACCAACGGAATGCTGGCGCAGACCACCTGCCCGCTCAACCAGTGGTTCGATCTGAAATTCGACATCCAATTGAATACTAACATCTGGGATGTTTATATCAATAATGTGCTGGTTGCCTCTTTTTCAAACACCGTAAACCAGATCGCTTCTATTGACATTTATCCTGCAAATCTTGCAGCTTACAATGGCAATGGCCAGTCGAGCTTTTACGTGGATGATGTCAGCTATACACACACACCTTATACATTGCCAACATTGAACGCCGCTGTTACAGCTGTCGGCGCGCTTAATCCGGCTACACAGGCTCCTGCTTCTTTCAACGGAATCGTTGGCCAGACAAAATCTTTTGCTGCAACTGTACGCAACTTAGGTGTGAATGCTATCACATCCTTTACCATCTCTTACAATTACAATAGCGGAACGATTACGCAGAATGTTTCTGCAGTGAATATTGCATCGCTTGCTTCATACCAGGTTAATTTCAGCACACCTGCTACACTTGCTTCAGGTAATCTTTTATTATCAGTTACTGTTTCCAATGTAAATGGAGCCGGCGCTGACGGAGATGCTTCGGATGATATCGGGTCGCAAAATGTCAACATCAGCGTTGTTCCTGCTCCCGGAAAAATCGTGGTGGGCGAAGAAGCTACAGGTACATGGTGCCAGTGGTGTCCCCGCGGCGCTGTATTCATGGATTACATGGAAAACAGCTATGCAGGTTTCTGGGCTGGTA
Organism: Bacteroidota bacterium; assembly: GCA_030855855.1. Lineage (GTDB taxonomy): Bacteria > Bacteroidota > Bacteroidia > Palsa-965 > Palsa-965. The sequence continues at coordinate 5,187 of JALYQL010000294.1, forward strand.
TTGCAGTGCATAACGGCGATCCTATGACTGTTGCAACTTACGATGCAGGAATGGGCGCGCTCGTTGCAGGTTATCCGAGCCAGCTTGTAGATCGTGGAACCGCAATTGATCCTTCGCAGGTTGAAGGAGATTTTCTTTCACGTGTTGTTGTTCCGGGTGTAGCCACAATGGTTAACGGAGCGCAATACAATTCATCAACAGGCCAGTTGGATGTTTCAATCACTTACAATTTTACAGGCTCTGCAACATCAGCTTATAAAGTAGCATGTGTATTAACAGAAGACGATGTGACCGGAACAACAGGTTATAGCCAGTCCAATGCTTATGGTAATAACGCGAATGGTCCGATGGGCGGATTCGAATTGTTCGGAACAACCGTTTCTTACACCATCATGTCTTACGATCACGTTGCACGCGCGATTTCTCCATCCTTCGCGGGCGGAGCAGGATTCCCGTCAACCGTATCGTCTGGTTATTCCCAGACATTCAACTACACATTTAATGTTCCTGCTGCCTGGGATATTACCCAGATGCACATTGTAGGAATGCTGATCGAACCAAACGGAATTATCAACAACGGTTCTACCACCACAATCTCAGAAGCGGTCGCTAACGGATATGTAACAGGAACAAATACAGCGGAGCTTCCCGGCTTCGAAGTGAAGCTGTTCCCGAATCCGACAAACGCCGACGCGCAATTAACAGTTAACCTGTCTGCACCACAAAACGTTATTGTAACGATTACAGATGTAACAGGAAAAGTAGTTGGGACACACAATTATGGTGAGCTTAACGGCAACCTGATTCTTCCTATCGAGACTGCTGCACTTGCAAAAGGAATTTACATGGTTGAGATTCGTGCAGGCGAATCAATAACAACAAAAAAACTGATTGTTCAGTAATAGAATTAAAATCTGAAAGAAGAAGGCTGTCTTAACGGACAGCCTTTTTTTATTGGAACGATTTGGAAATTCTATTGACAGTTACACCATTTAGATATATAATAGTCCATCAATATCAGGCTTTTTATTTATTCGTGCACTCCCTCAAATCCCTGCTATTCGTGACCAAGGCGCAATAGAACGCGGATGACACTGATTTGACGGATAAAAACGGATCTTATGTACGTGAAGTTTTAGTTTGATCAGATGAATGAATGTCTGCCTGGTATTACGCGTCTTTCGCCCGCTTCACCACGTCTTTAAAAATAAGCTGGAACCAGATTGTGTATTTAGCCGGATTTGCATCCATATCAGAAGTCACGGCATCGGCGGTGATCCATTTCCATTCCATGACTTCACCCGGATCAGGCTTCGGATCTTCATCTGTTATTCCGATAAAAACGTGATCGGCTTCATGTTCATAAAGTCCGTTGCCCAAATCGGCTTTGTAGATGAACTGAAAAAGTTCTTTCAGATCAGTTTGCATTCCCATCTCTTCCTTCAACCTGCGCACCGCGGCATCATCCACTTTTTCGCCCGGTCGCGGATGGCTGCAACAGGCATTGGTCCATAAGCCGGAAGAATGATATTTTCCTTCTGCGCGACGGTGCAGGAGCAATTCTCCTTTTGAATTAAAAAGAAAGATGGAAAGGGCCCGATGAAGCACACCAAGCTTATGCGCTTCGGTTTTATCCATCACACCCAGTTCACGGTTTCGGGAATCTACCAGGATGACCTGTTCACTCATAGGCTGATCTTGCAGGAACACCATCTACCGCTCCGAAAAATCCGGAATTTTAAAAGGCAGGGGTCCTTAATCTGGCGAAGATAGCAGCCAGCCGGTTACGGTAGTTTGCAAAAAAACGGGTTTTATCCACATCCGATAGTTAACGCAGGAATCTCACCCGAGAGCCCGTTTCTTATTAACTTCGTTGCTCAAATTTTCTCATGGCAATTGATTCTTTGTGGGCTATTTCACCTGTAGATGGCCGTTACAGCAAACAAACTGAAGACCTGGCAGCTTATTTCTCCGAAGCAGCCCTGATCCGTTACCGCATCCGTGTGGAAACTGAATATTTTATCGCTTTATGCAAACTTCCGCTGGAACAGCTTAAAAGTGTTGATCCTGCCATTTTTCCAACGCTCAGGGCACAACTTTATGAGCAGTTTTCGCATGAAACCGCCCTGGAAGTAAAAGGATTTGAAAAGGTCACAAACCATGACGTAAAAGCAGTGGAATATGTGATGAAGGAAAAATTTGACGCGCTCGGATTAGAAGCGTTTAAAGAGTTCGTGCATTTCGGCCTCACTTCACAGGACATCAATAATACTGCGACACCGCTTTTGCTGAAGGAGGCGCATGAAAACGTGCTGAAGCCGCTATTGCTCGTTATCGTAAATGAGCTGGAAACAAGAGCGAAGGAATGGGATGCTGTGCCGATGCTGGCAAGAACCCACGGCCAGGCAGCGTCTCCGACACGTTTAGGAAAAGAGATCCGTGTGTTTTCTGAGCGGATTAAAGAACAAATGCGTTTGCTGGAGCAGGTTCCGTTCAGTGCGAAGTTCGGGGGGGCGACAGGAAATTTTAACGCGCACCATGTTGCATACCCGGAAACCGACTGGAAAAAATTCGGCGATGAGTTTGTGTCTTCACTTGGATTGAAACGTTCGCACCCGACGACACAGATCGAGCATTATGATAATCTTGCTGCATATTTTGACGGCCTGAAAAGGATCAACACTATTCTTATTGATCTGAGCCGCGATATGTGGTCGTATATTTCTGTCAATTATTTCAAGCAGAAGATCAAAGAAGGTGAAGTGGGTTCGTCCGCAATGCCGCATAAAGTAAACCCGATCGATTTTGAAAACGCGGAAGGGAATTTCGGTCTTGCAAACGCGATCTTCGAACATTTAAGCGCGAAGCTTCCTATTTCCCGCTTACAAAGAGATCTGACGGATTCAACTGTTCTGAGAAATATTGGTGTGCCGATCGCGCATACAATGATCGCGTTAAAATCTTTGCAGAAAGGTATAGGTAAATTAATCCTGAATCAGCCTGCGCTTGAAAAAGACCTGGAAGATAATTGGGCTGTTGTAGCCGAAGCAATTCAGACTATTTTACGAAGAGAAGGTTATCCGAAGCCATACGAAGCGTTGAAAGAATTAACAAGAGTAAATGCTGCGATCACGAAAGATTCGATGCATTCTTTTATTGAAACGTTGAATGTTTCGGGTGAAATTAAAGCGGAATTGAAGAAAATTACGCCGCAGAATTTTACGGGGATCTAGCCTGTGTGTTCTCGTCTTCGCTCGAACAAACAGACTATTTTCGCTCGAACAAACAGACTGTCTTCGCTCGAACAAAGAGACTATCTTCGCCCGAACAAACAGACTGTCTTCGCTCGAACAAACAGGAATAGCTTTTTTTCTTTGTGCCTTGGTGCCTTGGTGGCAATAAACTTTTAGGGAAATGTTTGTTTCAGGATTTACAATTGCGCGAAATGTCGTTAAGTTCGATTACCCGATTGTCGAGGCAATTCGTTCGATACTTCCTTTATGCGATGAAGTCATTGTTGCGGTTGGGAAATCCGAAGATGCGACATTAGAATTAATTAAATCTATCAACGATCCGAAAATAAAGATCATCGAAACGGTGTGGGATGATTCTTTGCGTGAAGGAGGAAAAGTGCTGGCGGATGAAACGAATAAGGCTTACGATGCAATTTCAGAAAAAGCGGATTGGTGCTTTTACATCCAGGGCGATGAAGTGATCCATGAAAAATATTTGCCTGCGATTAAGGAAGGAATGCTGAAATGGGAAAAAGATAAAAGTGTGGAAGGATTGCTTTTCAATTACACGCACTTTTACGGTTCGTTTGACTTCGTAGGTGATTCGCGGAAATGGTACAGAAAGGAAATCCGCATTGTCAGAAAAAATTCAGAGATCCGTTCTTACAAAGACGCGCAGGGATTCCGCAAGAAAGACAACTCGAAATTGTTTGTCAAATCAATTGACGCTTATGTTTATCATTACGGCTGGGTAAAACCACCTGAAGCGATGCAGGCCAAACAGGAATCATTTCACAAAATGTGGCACGACGATCAGTGGATGAAAGAGAATATTCCTGTCACCGATAAATTCGATTATTCGCAGATCGATTCGCTGGCAAAATTTACCGGCACACATCCGCAGGTAATGCAGGAACGAATTCAAAAGCAAAACTGGAAATTTGATTTCGACCCGACGAAGAAAAAATGGGGAATGAAAATGAGATTGTTGATGTGGGTGGAAAAGCGCTTCGGCAAGAGGATTGGGGAGTATAGAAATTACTTGCTTCGGTGAAAAATTACAGGATTACCAATTACCAATTTATTTTTCCGACATTTCTCTCAGGTAAACAATCATATCTGTTCGCGGCATTTCTCCTTCGTAACCGAGATTTCTCAGCATTGTAATAATTTGTCCGCGGTGAAATGAACCGTGATTCATGCAGTGCATCAGCATTCCGGCATTGTCCATCGTGTGGTCTTTGCCTGATAAATCCTGGAAAACAGTTACGCCGGTAAAAAAAGATTCTTCCTGACTTTCTACATACTTCACAAATGCTTCCGCGCCTTCAATGAAAGAAGAAACCGGTGTTGCTGCCGGAAGATCTTTGGTCATAAATGGCATTGATTGTCCTTTGAAACGGTGCATCCACACATATTCAGCATCCCAAATATGAAATGCCGTTTTTTTGATCGTGGAAAAGCTGCTTTTGACTTCCGCATCTAACCAGAGCGCATCAACTTTTTTCAATACTTCAAGCAGCTGCTTATTTGCCCAAAGATTGTAACGGGCATAATTGAGAAGAAGATCTTTTATAGTTTGCATTTCCTTCAGGTATTTTAGAATAAATGATTTTAGATTTTAGATCTACTTCAGATTTTAGTGGAGTCAGGTGCTAACACCTGACTCCACTAAATCTACTCCCAGCCTTGTACGAGCACGTCGATGATATGCATGACGCGGATGTTTTTATTCTGTTTTTTTATCAGTCCTTCCAAATGTAAAAGACAAGACAGATCGGTTGAAATTATAATTTCTGCTCCGACTTCTTCTGCCCTTTTTAATTTCTGCTCGGCCATTCCGACAGCTACACCTTCGTATTTAGTAGAAAACATTCCGCCGAAACCGCAGCACACTTCTGTATTCGCCATCTCGCGCAATTCGAGTCCGCGCACTTTTGAAAGCAATACGCGTGGCTCACGATGAATTCCATATTCTCTTAATCCCGCGCAGGAATCATGGAATGTTGCTACACCATCCAGCTTCGCGCCGAGGTCGGTGATCTTTAAAATGTTCACCAGGAAATCGGAAAATTCAAAAAGGTTTTTCTGCACCTGCCGGTTCTGGTTATGCAAAGCGGAATTATGAAACATTTCGCCGTAATAATTTCTCACAAACCCGGTACAGGAAGCGGAAGGAGAAACGATATAACGATCACTTTGAAATTCTTTGATGAACTTCTCCCCTACTTCTTTGCAGGAATCAAAATACCCGGAATTAAAAGCAGGCTGGCCGCAACAGGTTTGTTCGTGATTGTAATTCACTCCGCATCCTACACGCTCCAGCAATTTGATCATGTTCAGCGCCGTTTCAGGATAAAGCTGGTCGACGAAACATGGTATAAATAAATCAACTATCATTTTCAGTTTTCTGTTATCAGCAGTCAGGTTACCTGTTGCCGGTTATTGTTTGCTTGCAAGTCGACAATTACTTATTGATTAATGTACTTTTTCCGTTTTTGGCACGCGTAACAACAGCAGGAATCCAATTACAAAAGTTATAATAATAGAAAGTACTGAATTCCTGATTCCTCCTGTAATACCTTCTATAATTCCGAATGAAATAGTTCCGATTGCCAGCCCGATTTTTTCGCTTACATCAAAAAAGCTGAAGTACGAAGCGTGATCCTGTGTTTCAGGAAGCATTTTTGAATACGTCGAGCGTGACATCGCCTGGATTCCGCCCATAACTAATCCGACACATGCGGCCACTATATAAAAATGTACGGGCGTATAAACAAATTGATAAACAGAGAAACAAATCAAGACCCACAGAAAAATTACAATACCGATGGTTTTGAGATTTCCAATAACTCTTGATAATCTTGACATGAGGAAGGCTCCTAAAATACCAAGAAACTGTATCAGGAGAATGCTGATGATGAGGCTGGTTGTTTTATCATTATCTCCCCATATGATTGCTTTCGTTGCAAATGGAATTGCCATGATCATGACGGTTTGTACACCCATATTGTACATGAAATAAGATCCAAGGAAACGGCGTAATTGTTTGCGTGTCAGAATATCTTTGAATACAACACGGAGCTCACGATACCCTTTGGTAATAATATTTCCTTCTCCCCTTTCGTGTGTTTGTGGTATGCCTTTGGGCAATCTTCTGAATGTAATTTGCGCGAAAAACGCCCACCATAACCCGACAAGCAGAAAACCATTTGTAGCGGAAAGCTGGCCTATTCCAATTGCTGGCAGCACCGGACTTTTCATAAGTAAAAGAATCACAATGAGAAGTATTGAGCTTCCCAGGTACCCCATTCCAAATCCTTTTGCACTTACTTTATCCTGTTCTGCCGGTTCTGCTATTTGTGGAAGGTATGCGTTATAGAAAACAAGGCTTCCCCAGTAGCCAACACTCGCAAACATGAGCGCCAGCATACTTAAACCAATATAATCAGTGCTGAAAAAGCTTAACAACATGCAGGAGCCTGCACCGAGATAACAGAAAAACCGAAGAAACTTTTTTTTGCTCCCGGAATAATCCGCAATACCAGAAAGTACCGGCGAAGTAATTGCGACAATCAAATACGAGATCGCGACAACGTAAGAATAAAATTCTGTATTAATGAATTCACTACCGAATATATTGATCTTACCGCCAAGATGCTCCTGGGTAACTGCTTCATAAAAAATCGGGAATATTGCAGACGAAATTACAAGCGGGTAAACCGAATTGGCCCAGTCGTAAAAAGTCCATGCACGAATGAGTTTTGGATCGCCTTTTTTGAGCATTTCCAAATGTAGCCACAGATTTCGCTGATTGCGCATATTATGACAGGAAATATTCACAGTGTTTCCCACAATCAGGTTCACCGCAAAGGAGGAACGAATTACAAATAAAACGAATGTGCGAATCCATGAACGGGGTTTAGATTCGTAGTATTCGAAAGATTCGTAATTCGTTCCCCGTAAGACGTAAAGCCTATGCGAAGAAATCTTCGTTGAAGCCAACCAGGTAAACTTTCTCGGTTGTCCTGGTTAGCGCGGTGTAAAGCCAGCGGAGAAATTCTACGTTCACCATTTCATCGGTGAGATAGCCTTGCTCGACAAAAACGGCTTTCCATTGGCCGCCCTGTGCTTTGTGGCAGGTCACGGCATAGGCGAATTTTACCTGCAGCGCGTTATACCACGGATCTTCTTTCATCTTTTTATAACGCGCACCTTTCGAGAGATCGGCGTAATCGGCAGCTACGCTTTCGTAAAATTGCTGCTGTTGCGCCACGGGCAGTGCAGGCGCTTCGGTATAAAGTGTATCGAGCATGATGCGCGCGTCCAGTTCGGGCTCCTCGGGATAATCGAGCAGCTGAATCGTGACATCTGCAAAACGTAATCCGTGTATCTCGTGAAATTTACGGATGCGTTTGATCACGGCGGTATCTCCGTTGGCAATAAAGCCTGCTTTAGATTCTTCCGGCAGCCAGAAATAATTATTCTTCACGATCATGATGTGATCGCCGTTAGAAATTTCATCTTCCTGCTGTCGGATACGCTGACGAATTTGCTGGTTGTAAATATTCGCGCGTTTATTAGAACGGCAGATGATGATCGTTTCTTCCGGACCATATTTCTGGTAGGCCATTTCCAATTCCTCCACGAGCTCATTGCCTACTACTCTTTTTACATCTTTATAATCTTCCAGCTCGAATTTTGGAATGATTTGTTTGCCGCTGGTATTCGCTTTGGTAGCTTCTGCAATTTCAATGCGCAGCTTGGTCGCATTATACAAAACGCCGGAATCCATCTCCTGCCGTACCACTTCATTCAGCTCCACACCCTGGATCGGAAACCCGAATGCCTTTTTCAACCATGCCGGATGCAACGCGGGGCTTCCTGCAAGTCCAACCGGTGGAAGCTGCGCGACGTCGCCCACGAAAAGCAGTTGACAATCGCCATTCTGGTAAACGAAATGAAAAAGATCATCCAGCAAACTATTAGGAAAGAGATTTTTTTCACCGCCACCTTCACCGATCATGGACGCTTCATCCACAATAAAAAGGGTGTTGTGGTGCGTATTGGTCTGCATCGAAAAAAAGCTGCCTTCAGAAGTTCCTGAGGCGCGGTAAATTTTTTTGTGGATCGTCCATGCTATTTTGCCGGAATACACAGAAAGCACTTTAGCGGCCCTTCCGGTAGGCGCAAGCAAAACTGATTTGCGTTTTAATTTCGGCAATGCCCTGACAAGCGCGCTGACAAGACTTGTTTTTCCTGTTCCGGCATAACCGCGCAAAACAAAAATGCGATTCTGGTCTTCGTGCGTGAGGAATTTCTCCAGCTCTTTTGCGGCATCTTTTTGCTTTGAGGTGGGCTCAAAAGGAAGCTGCTTCAATATTTCGGCTGAAAAATTTTCCATGGAGTGCAAAGGTAGACAGGAGATGGGAGAATTGGGACGGAGAAAAGTAAAATCATATTTTAATTCTCAGCCGCCAACCCGAAACCCTAAACCCGTAACTTTACACTCCAATGAACGATACCCGCCGTTTCATCAATCCTTCAATTCATTTTCATGATGCCGCATTTGATTCCTCGCGGACGGATAAATTCTGTCTTGTGCTGCAGGTGAGCGCGGACAGCATTTCATTTGCGGTGCTGGATAACCTGACGAATGATTTTCTTGCTTTTGAACAATACCAGCTAAAGAAAATTAACGCGGAACAAACAATTTCGGCGCAGCTGGATAAAATAGTCGCGGATCATGACTGGTTAGGCGCTGGTTTTAAACGGGTGGATGCAAGCATTGTGAGTGATCGTTTTACGCTTGTTCCTTCCGCGTTTTTCGACAGTACAAAAATTTCCGATTATTTAAAATTCAATCACCCGTTCACGGAAGATGATGTGATCGTGAATGATGTTTTGCGCAATGCTGATGCAAGAAATGTTTACGCGATGGACGCGAAGCTGGAAAAATCGCTGAAAAAGATTTCTTCAACCATTCGGATGCGTCAACATTTTTCTCCGCTGATCGAACGGACACTTTCTGTCAATAAAAATAAAACTTCCCGCCGCGTACTGGCGCATGTGCAGAATCAGCGGTTCGATCTTGTCATTACAGAAGGTGGAAAATTATTGCTCGCGAATTCTTTCAGCTTCCAGACCGGGGAGGATTTTATTTACTATTTGCTGTTTGCCTGTGAACAATTAAAAATGAATCCGGAAGAGCTGGAGCTGGAAATCACCGGAGAAATTGAAACTGATTCTCCACTTTCCAACCTGGCAAAAAAATATATCCGTAACGTAAATTTTGGTCAGCGCCCTGTTGAAGCGCGTTTTGCAAAAGGATTCGAACAATTTCCATCACATTTTTATCATTTACTTTTTTCACTTCATTATTTTTCATGATTCGTATTATAAGTGGTTCCCGCAAGGGAAGGAAGATCACCGCGCCTTCGAGCCTGCCCGTTCGCCCGACAACCGATTTCGCGAAGGAAGGCTTGTTCAATGTGCTTGTCAATAAAATTGATTTCGAAGAAGTAAAGTTGCTCGATCTTTTTGCGGGCACAGGAAATATTTCGTACGAATTCGCATCACGCGGCTGTAAAAATATCACCTGCGTAGATACTGATTCACGTTGCCTGAAATTCATCATGGAAACTTCCACGATGCTGGAATTCACGAAATTCAAAACCATCCGCGCTGATGCATTTTCATTTATGAAATCGGCAAAAGGAAAATGGGATATTATTTTTGTTGATCCGCCGTACGAACAAGTGGAAACAACAGGCAACATTCCGAAATTGATCTTCGAAGCAGGAATGTTAGAGCCAGGCGGATTGTTGATCATCGAGCACCCGGAACGGATTTATTTTACAGACACTTCGCACATGCTTGAAACAAGAAAATACGGCAAAGTGAATTTCAGCTTCTTTGGAATGCCCGAATAAAAGTTTCTGGTTACTGGTTTAAAAAGTTTCTCGTTAAAATGTTCAAAATCCGATTTCCTATTCTGTAACTTAGTAGCTATCATTATCAACAATCAACAATCAACAATCAACAAACATCAAACATCAAACAACAAACATCAAACAAATGTCAACAGCAGTATTCCCCGGTTCCTTCGACCCTTTCACACTTGGCCATGAATCCATCGTGCGACGTGTGTTGCCGCTGTTCGACCAGGTAATTGTTGCCATCGGCATAAACAGCCACAAAAATTATTTCTTTCCGCTCGAAAAAAGAAAAGAGTGGATCGCGAATGTGTTTGCGGATGAAAAGAAAGTAAGCGTCGAATCGTTTAACGGGCTTACTATTGATTTCTGCCGCAAGATGAACGCGAAGTTTATTGTCCGCGGGCTGCGCACCACCACCGATCTCGAGTTCGAAAAAGCCATCGCCCAAATGAACAAAACCATGGCAAATGAGATCGAAACCCTGTTTATTTTGCCAACTCCGGAACTTTCCGCAATAAATTCGACAATTATCCGTGATATAGTGCGGAATGGCGGGGATGCTTCCCCTTTTGTCCCTGCCGCTGTCGACCTTAAAGTTTAAAAAGTTAAAAGTTTCGGGTTGTTAGTTCATCAACAAATTTTGAACTAAAAAACACGAAACTATTCAACTGAAATAAGGCACGGGTTTTGAAATAAGCTTATCAATGAAACGACTTTCTGCGTTTATCTTTCTTGTTTTTCTCACGCAGTTCCTTTTTGCGCAGAAAACCACGTGTACGGTTTACGGACTTGCCCCCGGGCGTGAGGGTCATGTGATCGGCGCTTATATATACGATGACTATATTACGCACACAGAATTAAAATTAGCGGAAGGTATTGTCGGAGACAGCGGAAAATTTTCGCTTGAGGTGGAAGTTACGGGTGTGACGTATATTTTTCTACGTTGCAATAAAGTGCACGGTTTTCTTTATGCTGAGCCGGGGCGAAAAGTAGAGTTGGTATTTCCTGAGCGCGATTACAAAGCGCAGGTAAATCCGGATGTGGATTATGTAGTTCCCATGATGGTCTACATCAGCGATTCGACGGATATGAATTTCCTGGCGGATGATTACAATATAAAGTTTGATAAGTTCTGGCGCAAAAATTTCGAATATTTTGCCCGCAAAGATTCGCTGATAGTGCTCGATACTTTTCATATGCAGATGAATCGTCATTATGTGAATGTGAAAAACCCTTATTTCCTTCCGTGGATGAATTATGGATTGGCTTCGATGGAAGATGGAATTTTTCAAAGTCAGAAACGAACCGGCTTCAAATATGTATTGAATAAGCCGATCTATTATCACAATTCCGAGTACATGGAATTCTTCAATAATTTTTTCCAGAATTATATGTATAAATGGTCGGCGCGCAAAGAAGGCGCGCAAATGTTGTACGCTGTCAATAATCTCATCAGCTACGACAGTTTGCTTTCTTCTATGAAACGTTTGCCGTGGGTGGAGAATGATACGTTGCGCGAGCTTGTGATGCTGAAAGGACTTTTCGAATCGTATAATAATCCGGCTTTTAATGCGAGGAATATTCTGGCGATCGCGCAGCAGGCTTCGACAAGGAGCAGGATTCCTGAGCATCGCCGTATCGCTCGGAATATTATTTCATTCTATACAAAGATGAAACGTGGAACTCTTGCGCCGCATTTTGTGGGCGTGAATAAGCTCGGTGTGGAAATCGATCCGATTGAAAAATACAAAGGGCGGTATATTTATATATTCTTCTTCGCCACGTGGAATACACATTCGATGAGTGAATTCCGTTACATGGAAGAGCTGCAGAAAAAATACGGAAAGCAGATCGAGTTTGTGAGCATTTCGCTCGACCCTGATACGAATGCATTCAAGGCGTTCATCAAAGCGAACCCGAAATACAAATGGACAATCCTGCATTTTGATTTCAATGAAAAAACAAAAAGCGATTACAATTTATTCGGTGTACCTGCCGGCTTTATCATTGACCCGGAAGGAAAGCTTTACGTTTCGCCTGCTGATAATCCGAGCGGCGATTTAGAGTATAATCTTTACAGGATCGCTTTTCCGAAGGCGGCGCCGTTTGTTAAGATTGGTGACAGGTGAATATGCTAATAGGGAAATGTGCTGATTTGCTGATTAAAATGTAATATGCGATCCATCCTCGTGCAATTGAAATACAAATTCTTCTTTTTTCTTCCCGCTTTGTAAAACGTACCTGCGGGAAAATGATCCTCAACCGCTGCTTGTACATTCCAAACAATATAATGAATGAAGCCTTGTGCCCCAATAGATAAGCGCGGCGGTTAATAAAACAAAAAGAAAAAACAGCAATACATCTTTCTGTTTGAGTGAGCGGATGGACAAGAGTATCGTGCAAAAAGCCAGAATGCAATAAATAATTCCCAGTAAAGGGCCATTGCCCATGTGTGAATTTGCTGTTTTCTGAGCGAATGGAAGAACAAGAAAATAAGTGAGAACGTTTAAAACCACTATTGTCACAAGGACTGCGATTTTTTTCATTCTGGTGTCTACTAATTTTGTTTCCATAAATTATTTTTTTCGACAAAACCTTTGTGCCTCCGTGACTTGGTGGCATTCTTCCGGCAATCATGACCATTTCCTTGCATGAAAAAATGGGTTGCCACCAAGGCACTAAGACACGAAGAAAAAAAAACATTCATCTGCCTGGTAAATATTCCCACCAGGCCACAAAGAAAAAAATTAAATTACATTTCTTTTATAACATCCACAATCGAAAAAAAAGTATTCGTCATCGCTTTCTTCACTTCCTTCTCCTTCATCCATTTCACTTCCGTAATTCCTTCTTCTACCTGCGGCGTTAATTTCCGATCATCATCACAGCTCATTTCGTACCACCAGGTTTTTTTGAGAACAATCTGCTCTTTGTGACGATAGGTGTGATAGGTTGGCGATAAAGCCCGGATGATCTTTAACTTTCCGATTCCGCATTCTTCCTCCACTTCACGCACAGCAGCTTCTTCCGGAACTTCTCCTTTTTCAAGCTTTCCCTTAGGCAGGTCCCATTTTTCATTGCGGAAGATCATCAGCAGTCCGCCTTTGGCATTGTGGACACGCCCGCCGGCAGCCTCGATCACGTGGCAACGGCCAACCAGCTGCTCAAACACTTTTTCCGGGTTTTCATCGACCATAAAAGTGCGGGTGAAAAAATTGCGGTGCTGGTGAGCGAGGTTCAGCAATTCGTCAAGGCTCGCAGGATCAAAGCGTAGCAAAAGCGTGCCCGGCTGCATGCTGATTTCCGCATCGGTTTTAGCGATGAAGAGCGGATGATTGTTGATGAAAACTTTATACATTTGCCGATATGGTAACGAACGCCGGTATTGCTGCGAAAGTTGCGGAATTTCTTCTTCAGATCAAAGCCGTAAAGCTACAACCTCAACAACCTTTTACGTGGGCATCGGGATGGAAATCGCCGATTTATTGCGACAATCGCAAAACACTCTCTTATCCTAAAGTGCGGACCTTTATCCGCCAGCAATTTGTTCAGATCATCAACGACAACTTCAGCACTCCTGATGTGATCGCCGGGGTGGCCACGGGTGCAATTGCTCATGGCGCGCTTGTGGCGGAAGAGATGGGATTGCCTTTTATTTATGTGCGTCCCGAAGCGAAAAAGCACGGATTAGGAAACCTGATTGAAGGTGAGATCAAACCCGGCCAATCGGTTGTGGTGATCGAAGACCTGATCTCCACCGGTGGAAGCAGCCTGAAAGCTGTGGAAGCGCTGCGTGAAGCCAAATGTGATGTGAAAGGAATGGCCGCAATATTCACTTACGGATTCCAGACCGCGACAGAAAATTTCCGTGGTGCAGATGTAAACCTTGTGACGCTTAGCGATTATCCTTCGCTCATCCGCCAGGCTTTGCACGATGAATATATAACTGAACAGGATATCGCCGCACTTGAAGCATGGAGGAAAAATCCTTCGGCCTGGGGCATTTAGATTTATAATTTTAAAAATCTTTTTTATGACAACAATTGAAAGTGATGTTATCGCAATTGACCAATCGCAGGAGAAGATATTTTTATTTCTGAGCGACTTTAATAATTTCGAAAAGCTGATGCCGAAAGAGGTTTCAGAATGGAAATCGACAAAAGATACCTGCAGCTTTAATATCAGCGGTATGGCGCAGGTGGCTTTAAAGATCGAATCGACAACACCGAATTCAAAAGTGCATATCGCATCGGTTGAAGGTGGGAAATTACCATTCGCTTTTACACTTGATGCGCTCATCAAATCTACCGGCGATAACAGCTGCACAGGACAACTGATCTTCGAAGGCGATATTCCGATCTTTATCCGTCCGATGGTGAAAGGCCCGCTGGAGAAATTCTTCAATGCGCTTGCCCATAAAATGAAAGACATTAAATAAAAAAATGTACGAATTACGATGTACGGTTTGAAATTACCGAACTAGAAACCCGAAACTTAAGAACTTCTGCAAATGCCAAAAGGAATTTATAAAGTCCCGACACCGATCAATGAGCCGATCAAAATGTATGCGCCGGGAAGTCCGGAACGTGCTGAATTGAAAAAAATGCTGGCTGATCTGCGCTCTGTCGAGCTGGATATTCCAATGTACATCGGCGAAAAAGAAGTGCGAAGCGAAAATAAAATCCGTATCGCGCCTCCGCACGATCACAAACACACGCTCGGGTATTTTCACAAGAGCAGCAAAGAGCATGTGACCCAGGCAATCGATGCTGCGCTTGCGGCAAAAGAAAAATGGACGAACCTCAGCTGGGAACACCGTGCGAGCATTTTTATCAAAGCATCTGAATTGATCGCGGGGCCTTATCGTGCGAAATTGAACGCGGCAACAATGCTCGGCCAATCGAAAAATGCTTTCCAGGCAGAGATTGATTCCGCTTGTGAGATCATCGACTTTTTGCGTTTCAATGTGCAGTATATGACCGAGATCTATCACCAGCAGCCTAACTCTGCGCCGGGAATGTGGAACCGGTTGGAATGGCGTCCGCTCGAAGGTTTTATTTATGCATTGACGCCTTTTAATTTCACCGCCATTGCCGGAAATCTTCCGACATCCTGCGCGATGATGGGAAATGTGGTGGTTTGGAAACCGAGCAATACGCAGGTTTATTCTGCCAATGTATTGATGGAAATTTTCAAAAAAGCGGGCGTTCCGGATGGCGTTATCAATTTAATTTATCCTTCCGGCCCTGACGCGGCAGAAGTTATTTTCAATCACAGGGACTTTGCCGGAATTCATTTTACCGGCTCGACAGAAGTTTTCCAGAACATCTGGCAAACGATTGGTAACAATATTCATAAGTACAAATCTTACCCGCGCATTGTGGGAGAAACCGGCGGAAAAGATTTTATCGTTGCGCACAAATCTGCTGATGCAAAAGCGGTGATCACTGCTATTTCAAGAGGAGCTTTTGAATACCAGGGACAGAAATGTTCGGCGGCATCTCGCGCTTATATTCCGTCCAATCTTTGGGAAGAAGTGAAAAAAGGCGTGCAGGATGATCTTGCTTCGTTCAAGATCGGGCCTACGGAAGATTTCACCAATTTCATTAATGCGGTGATCGATGAAAAATCGTTCGACAAGCTGGCGAAATATATCGATGCAGCGAAAAAAGACAAGAGCGTTGAGATTGTAGCGGGCGGAACGTATGATAAATCGAAAGGATATTTTATCACCCCGACAATTTTACGTGTGGATGATCCGGATTATGTGACGATGTGTGAAGAGCTGTTCGGGCCGGTGCTTACACTTTATGTGTATAATGAGGATGAATTTGAACAAACGCTGGAAATTGTGGACCGGACTTCGATTTATGCGTTGACTGGCGCTATTCTCGCCCAGGACCGTTACGCGATCGAATTTGCGACAAAAAAGCTGGCCAATAGTGCCGGGAATTTTTACATCAATGATAAACCGACTGGCGCAGTTGTCGGCCAACAGCCATTTGGTGGCGCCAGAGGCTCAGGAACCAACGACAAAGCCGGCGCGATGATCAATTTGCTGCGATGGGTTTCGCCGCGCACGATCAAAGAAACGTGGGTTTCCCCGACGGATTACCGCTATCCGTTTCTTGCCGAAGACTAGATAGTTGAAAAAATTGTAAAAAAACCTGTGAATCCTCGCAGGTTTTTTTGGTTTATCACATTTCATTACCTAATTTTAAATACTGAATTAATGAATGTATAGTTTTTGCTAAGCTCCTCACCTCAAAATCAGCAGAACACTTTCTCAAATGGCTGTACATATTGGAAAATTAATCAGTAAAAAGATCAAAGAAATTGGAATGTCAAAAAGTGAACTGAGCCGCAGAATCAGCGTTACACCTCAAAGCACCCATTACATTCTCGCCAAAAGTTCAATTGACACTGACGTTCTTTTAAAAATTTCACGGGCGCTTGATTATGATTTTTTCCAGCATTATCTTGGATTAAATCCCCAGGGCAAGGGCCACGAAACGCTGATGAATGTTTCTTCGTCCGAATTAAAGTCCCAAATTGCAGAAATCCGTAAGGAAATCAGCACAATGGAATTGCATAACAGTTATCTTCGTGAGATCGTAAATTTGCTTGGCCCTAACAAGCAGGTTGCGGCACACAAACAGAATAAACCCATCATCACTGATCCTGATAGTTACCAGGATTTGAACAGACGTCAGAAAAATAAAAAAATCATCGGTTGACTGCCCTACCACTCAGCTGCGTTAAAACTTGTAATTCCCCGGTATGAAAAACAGATAGCCCCCTGTCGGTTTCAGTACTGATTATTCACAATAAACAACTACGCAACAAGACCCAAAATTATGGCACTGCACATCGGTAAAGTTATACGACAGCACCTCGAAGAGGTTGGTATGACAAAAAGTGAATTCGCTCGTCGGATAAGCACGTCTCCTCAAAACATTTATGGAATTTTCAAAAGAAAATCCATTGACTCCGAATTACTTCGTGACATTTCACGTTGTCTCAACTTTGATTTTTTTCAGTATTACTCCACTTCCGCTCTCGTAATGGATGAAAAAGGAGCGCACGGAAAAACACATGTTGTAACCGCGATGGATATGAAACGTGAGCTGGATACAGCAAGAAAAGAGCTTGAAATCCTCAAGAGCGAAAATGAATATCTCAAAGAAATTCATAAGCTCATGAAGGAAAAATCAGCTAAAGTGAAATAGAAATTTCTACTGCAAATAAAAAAACGTTCCGACTAATGCCGGGACGTTTTTTTTATTGAAGAACTTTTAATTTTAGCGAAGATGGATCGTGTAGGTGTGCGTGTTAATTGTAACCGTAGCCACATCATCACATGTTCCGGTTCCGAAATCGACGGTGCGCGCGGGGCGATTGTCGGGAGTAAGAACAAATGTTCCCTGCACAAAATGTCTGCGGCAGCCAATTGCCATATTGCGAATGAGGGGATTTGTGATGCTGGCAGTAAATGTATGACCGTCCGAACCTGTTCCTGATGCTGATCCTGTGATGGAATAAACATCGTCGCTCCAGATCATTGTGCTTTCACCTTGGGTCCACTCGCGCTGGCGTTGTGAAGTCCATGTAATTGTTCCGGCATTGTTTGCAAGATGAATCTGTCCGTTGATGTTGATATCGTACACAAGATTTCCAGAAGCATTATGCCCGAGATTCGTCACTATTTTGGTTCCGAGCACTTCATTATCATTCACAAAATAATTATTGAATGTAATTGTATGCGTGGAAGCAGAATCACGATAAGCGCCGGAATAATAAACAAGTATTTCTCCCCGGCGGTTGCGGCCGTCATTGCCGGTACAATTTGTTGTCCCGAAATTAATATGAATGGTATCCTGGTCAGCAGAATTAACGGAATCAAAAGTGATTGTCGCGCAGGAAGTGAGAATTCCATCTTCTGCAGCAGGGCCTGTTCTGTAATTGCTCAGCGTTCCTGAAACACCTGCTTCGTCGGAAATATTCGTTACATCGTTGTAAGCGGCTTCTGCAAAAGCATTGTCGCTGGCAGCTGAAGTGTCATTGTCTTCTTCATCTTTTTTGCAGCCTGTTAGCATAAGCCCTGCAGCAGCGACGATCATGCAGGTATTGAATATAATGCGGTTCGTTTTCATGTGTGTATGGTTTTGAAGAATTTTTTATTCCGTGTTCTGTCTTTAAGACGGGCGCTTTCCGGAAAAGTTTAATCCAATTCAAAAAAATTAATTCGTATTCATCCTTCTCACCTCCGCGCACACGATTGCAGCGGCTACTGCAGCGTTTAAAGATTCCGGCCTTCCCTTTTCATTATTATATAAAGGAACAAACGGAATCGTAATTTTTTTCCCAATCAGCTTTTCTGTTTCCGCGCTTATGCCATTCGCTTCATTCCCGATTACAATAACTCCTGAGGAATTAAATTTTGCCTGGTAAATACTTTCGCCTTCCATAAAAGTACCGTACACAACAGGCATTTTTCCGTTGGAAGCTTTTTCAAGGTTTTGAAGAAATTGTACCGGCTCCATCTCGTGAATGCGTACACGTAATAACGAGCCCATCGACGCCTGCACTACCTTCGGGTTCCATGCCTCCGCGCTGTCCGGCGAGCAAATAATGTCTTTTATGCCAAACCAATCTGCAATACGGATGATCGTTCCCAGATTCCCCGGATCGCGGATCCCATCGAGCAAAAGCGAATAAGTGTTCAAAAGCTCTGTTTCATCCAACGTATATTGTGGAATCACCGCCACGGCCAGCACACGCTGAGGCGTTACCAGCGAAGATATCCTGGTCAGCTCGTCTTTAGAAACAGTGATTACTTCACGCGCGTTTTTGGCGATTTTACTGTTTTCTTTCATCCACTCTTCGGTCGCGTACACGGTTTCGACCGCAAAAGAAGACTGAAGGATCTCGGGAACCAGCTTATCACCTTCTGCCACGAAAAGCCCGTGATCATTGCGGTATTTTTTCTGACGGAGTGCACGAAGGAGGCTTAACCTCGATTTAGTCAACATATTGACGTTTATTAGTGTCTTGCACGTTTTATCGTGCGGGTCGGTGATGGCATTATCTTTGCGAAAATACGCCGAACTTCCGGTTACTGAAATTTGCCTCTTAATAAATCATATTTTGTTTTAATCCTGTTTGCGTTCAGCGCGATCACGGGATGGCTGGGCTGTACTGCGAGGCGGGTACCAAAAGGTGAAGTGATGCTCAAGAAAGTGATCATCCGCTGCGATGATCCTAAAGTAAGCAAGGATGAAGTTTATGATTACCTGAAGCAAAAGCCGAACAGGAAATTATTAGGCGTGAATAATCCGCATCTTTTCAAACGAAAAAAGCTGGGGTATTCCGTCTGGAACAAACATTTTCTTTCCAATGGAGCCGGCTACCCGTTTTATCTTGCTATTCATAATATTGTCAATCCGACACGCGCGGCAAAAAAGACACTTAAACGGAATGAACATTATAAAAAAAGGCTCGAACATTACCGCCTTCATCCGAAAACAAAAAAAGGTGTTGAGAAACGCATGCCAAGGAGGCATCGGACTGTAGGTGAATTTTTGCTTGACATCGGTGAAGCGCCTGTGATTCTTGATACTGCCCAGACCGCCCGTTCGCTTCACCAGGTGACAGAATATTTACATAACAAAGGTTATTTCAACGGAACTGTGCGGGATACCGTTTTTTATCCGCCACTTCAGAAAGGCCGCAAGAAAAAAGTGATCCAGGGATTTATTGTTACGCCCGGACAGCCTTATACGATTAATGCGGTGACATGGGAAATCTACGATACCGGTATTTCTTATGATCTGCAGAGCGATACGGCTGCTAAAGATTGCCTGATCAAACCCGGAGAAGTGTTTGACCAGGATAATTTTGAAAATGAGCGGGACCGGATCACGCGTTCGTTGCGGAATAATGGTTATTACAAATTTTCAAAAGAATACATTCGTTTCAGCGTCGATTCAAGTCTTGGAACGCACCAGGTAAATGTGAGGATCATTATAAGGAAGCAGGAAAACCAGGTGAACGACAGCACGTGGGTGGAATCGAATCATCAACGGTATACGATCCGGAATATTTATGTAAAATCGCTTATTGATCTTTCACAGATCCGTGATGAGAAAGATGTTTCTCAATACGATACTACTTATTTCCGCGAGATCGCTTTCCTGCGTAACATGGGCTCGAAGGATGGATTTCCGATCGAAGAACTTTTGAAATTTAAACCTGAAGTGCTTTCTCAACGTATCGCTTTTCAGACACGCACACTTTACCGGCAAATAGATTATGAAGCAACTTACCGCCAACTGACAAGCCTTCGCGTGTTCAGGCAAGTGGTAATCGATCCGAAAGAGGTGGATGGAGACAAGCTTGATATTTACATTAAGCTTATTCCTGTTTCAAAACAAAATTTTATCACGCAACTGGAGGGAACAACAAACAGCGGGAGCAGCCTTGGTATTGGTGGTTCATTCGGACTGGAAAATACCAATGTGGCGCGCGGAGCCGAAATTCTGAAATTCAGCGTTAAAGGCGGTACGGAGATTCAACAAACCATCAACGGAACAACGCCCGAGGTGAACGGTCTTAATTTTAATACCATACAAGCGGGCTTCGAATCGTCGCTGAATATTCCACGCGAATTTTTTCCGTTCAATTATCTTGTCCCGAAAAATAAATTGCCGGAAAAACGAATTACTGAAGATCGCAGAACCGTGTTCCTCGCTTCTTTCAATTACCAGCGGCGTGTTGATTATGACCGCTCACTTGCCAATCTTTCATACGGATATACCTTCCGCATACGCAGGCTTGCTACAACCGAAAAGCGGGAACGTGATTTCGGACGGATCGCATTTTTCCCTATTGAATTGAACGTTGTAAAAGTAAAGCCACGACAAGGTCTCATCGATCTGTTACAAAATCCCGATCCGCTTTTACATTATCGTTTTACGGATCATCTTATCCGCGATTTCAGGATCACGTATGTCCTCAATACGCAGGATTCCAAAAAGGGGGGCAGCATTTTTTTCCTTAAAGTTGATGCAGAATCTTCCGGCTTGCTGCTGCGTCCATTATTTGAATTATCGAATGCAGAGCTGAATGAAGATGGTTCGTACGAGATCGCGGGAATTCCTTTTTCACATTACCTCCGCTTTTTTGTGGATGGCCGTTATAACCAATCGATCGGCACTCACCAGAATGTAGTGATGCGCGCTGCGATCGGTCTTGGTTTTCCATTGTGTAATTTCCCTACGCTTCCATTGGAAAAAAGTTTTTACGGAGGCGGCGCGAATGGAATCCGCGCGTGGGAAGCAAGAACACTTGGTCCGGGATCTTACATTGTTCCGGACGATCAGAAATACGCGCAATTCGGCGACATTCAATTGGAATACAATATCGAATATCGTTTCAGGATTACCAAAACGCTGTTTGGCGCTGTCTTTCTTGATGGCGGGAATATCTGGATCCTTAAGGAAGATTCACTACGCCCGGGCGCCGATTTCAGCTTCAAAAATTTCCGTTTTCTGCAGGATCTTGCGGCTGGTCCGGGAGTGGGCGTGCGTTACGACCTCAGCTTTTTCATCATCCGCCTCGACTGGGGCTTTAAGCTGCGCGACCCTTCTTATCCGTATGGTGAGCGCTGGTATATCCCGGGCGAACGAAAGCTTGGAAGCAATTTGAATTTCGGGATCGGGTATCCGTTCTAGGAGATTTCACCCGGTATTTAAGATTATTTAATTAAAAGAAAAGAGCTGACATTGCTCTTTTTGCCATAAAACGGCCATTTTATCTCCAAAATGATGCATTTTCGCCGAAAACATGCCATAATTCGCAAAAAAAGGAATCTGCGGAGTCTCTTTAGCAAGTACCCAACACAACACTATTTTTATTAGTTTTGCTGCCCTTACATTAGTATTGCTGAATCGCCCAATTTATAAAACGCAATGACGCTTTCGAAAATCAAAGAATTACTTGGTTCACAGGCAGATAACCTTTTGAATCACACCTGTAAAACCATCACCAAAGAGCAGATTCACCAGCCCGGAGCTGATTTCGTTGACCGCATGTTCGGCCCCACCAACCGGAATCCGCAGGTTTTACGCAGCCTTCAGGCTATTTATGGCCACGGCCGACTGGCAAATACTGGTTACGTTTCCATTCTTCCGGTCGACCAGGGAATTGAACATTCTGCCGGCGCTTCTTTTGCCCCGAACCCGATTTATTTCGATGGAGAAAATATTGTAAAGCTCGCAATCGAAGGAGGTTGCAATGCAGTAGCTACAACTTTCGGCGTGCTTGCATCGGTGTCAAGAAAATACGCGCACAAAATTCCTTTCATTGTAAAGATCAATCATAACGAATTCCTCAGCTATCCGAATAAATATGACCAGATCATGTTTGGCTCTGTTCGCGAAGCCTGGAATCTTGGAGCAACTGCAGTTGGCGCAACCATTTATTTCGGCTCGGATGAATCCGCACGACAGATTGTTGAAGTTGCAAAAGCATTTGAAGAGGCTCACCAGTTAGGAATGGCGACTATTCTATGGTGTTACCTGAGAAACCCGGGCTTCAAAAAAGACGGCGTGGATTATCACGCGGCAACTGATCTCACTTCACAGGCAAATCATTTGGGAGTAACGATCCAGGCGGATATTATCAAACAGAAATTGCCGACAAATAATGGTGGCTACACAGCGGTTAATTTCGGCAAAACACATCCAAAAGTGTATTCCGAATTAAGCTCTGACCACCCAATCGATCTTTGCCGTTACCAGGTTGCAAATTGCTACATGGGAAGAAACGGGCTGATCAATTCCGGCGGCGAATCAAAAGGAGCGACGGATCTTGCTGAAGCAGTAGCAACAGCGGTGATCAACAAACGCGCCGGCGGACACGGATTGATTTCCGGAAGAAAATCGTTCCAGAAACCAGTGAAGGAAGGCGTTCAACTGCTCAATGCAATTCAGGACGTTTATCTTTCGGGTGAAATTACAATTGCTTAGGGAAAATGTACGAATTACGATGTGGGATGTACGATATAAAAATCCGAAATCACACATCAAAAATAAATCGTACATCGTAATTCGTATTTCGTAAATCTTTTTATAGATGAGTTGGTTTAAGAGAATAAAAGGCGGAATTACTACATCAACCAAGGAGAAGAAAGAAACTCCTGAGGGATTGTGGCATAAATGTTCGTCCTGCAAAAAAGTATTTCCGACCAACGAACACGCTGCTCATTATTTTGTCTGTTCGAATTGCAATCATCACGACCGTATCGGTTCGGAAGAATATTTCGAGATAATTTTTGACGAGAATCAATTCACAGAGCTCGACCCGAATTTAATTTCCGGCGATCCTTTGCATTTTGAAGACACAAAGAAATATCCTGATCGCCTGGTCGATTCGATGAAGAAGACAGGATTGAAAGATGCTCTTCGCACTGGTGTGGGAAAAGTAAATGGAAATGACCTTGTGATCTGCTGCATGGATTTTACATTCATCGGCGGCTCGATGGGCTCAGTTGTCGGAGAAAAAATTGCACGCGCTATTGATTATTCCTTGAAAAATAAAATTCCGTTCATGATCATTTCCAAATCTGGCGGAGCACGAATGATGGAAGCGGCGCATTCGTTAATGCAAATGGCAAAAACTTCGGCCAAGCTTTCTTTGCTCGACGATGCAGGAATTCCTTACATCTCTTTATTAACTGATCCGACTACAGGAGGCGTTACCGCTTCTTACGCGATGCTTGGTGATTTGAATATTGCAGAGCCGGGTGCATTGATCGGTTTTGCCGGCCCGCGCGTGGTGAAAGAAACTATCGGGAAAGATCTTCCGAAAGGATTTCAGACTTCCGAATTTGTATTGGAGCATGGTTTTCTTGACAAGATCGTGAGCAGGAAAGATCTGAAAGCGACAATATCCAACCTTTTGGAAATCTTCAGGAATTAGCAACATTTTCTCAGCAAGGGATCTGGTAATTTGGCAATTTGGTAATTATCAATATAATCAGTTGATATTTAGCAAAATAGAATTATTGCAAGGTTTTTCGCACACAATTACCAGATTACCAAATCACCAGATTACCAGATTTTTCCTATCTTTGCCCTCCTGAAAATCAGGAATCTTAATCCACTAACAGCAAAAATAATATGTACCTGACGTCGGAAATTAAGAAGGAAATCTTTAAGAAATTCGGAACATCGGAAAAAGACACCGGTTCTTCTGAAGGACAGATCGCCCTTTTTACACATCGCATTTCGCATCTTACACAACACCTCAAAAACAAACCAAAAGACAAAAGCACAGAACGCTCTTTGGTTTTGATGGTAGGCAAGCGTAAAGCATTGCTCGATTATTTAAAGAAAAACGATATTGAGCGCTACAGAACAATTCTGAAGAAGCTCGAGATCAGAAAATAAATGAAAAACAAATTACCAATTACAAATTACCAATTACCAATTTTAAGTTTTGGAATTTGTTGCTTTGGGTTTGTCAATTGAATTTTTCCGGAAAGCATCCCTTAAAGTCAGATGGGATGCTTTCTTTTTTTATCAAACGCTGACGAGCTGCAATTAAAAATCGAAAATCAAAATGAAATTAGGAATTCAAAAAACATTTGACATCGGCGATGGCCGTATGATCAC
>JALYQL010000296.1 GCA_030855855.1 Bacteroidota bacterium
TTGAGTGTTTTGTGTTAGCAAAATTTCGCTCCTATGGAGCTATCTTACTATCCGTGCTTGAGCTGTGTGGTAGTTTCGCACCTACGGAGCTTGTGTGGAGTTGAGTGTTTTGTGTTAGCAAAATTTCGCTCCTATGGAGCTATCTTACTATCCGTGCTTGAGCTGTGTGGTAGTTTCGCTCCTACGGAGCTCGTGTGGAGTTGAGTGTTTTGTGTTAGCAAAATTTCGCTCCTATGGAGCTACCTTACTATCCATGCTTGAGATGCGTGGTAGTTTCGCTCCTACAGAGCTCGTGTTGAGTTGGGTGTTTTGTGTTAGTAAAATTTCGCTCTTACAGAGCTATCTTACTATCCATGCTTGAGATGCGTGGTAGTTTCGCTCCTATGGAGCTTGTGTGTAGTTTGGTGTTTTGTGTTAGTAAAATTTCGCTCCTACGGAGCTATCTTACTATCCATGCTTGAGATGCGTGGTAGTTTCGCTCCTACGGAGTTTGTGTGGAGTTGGGTGTTTTGTGTTAGTAAAATTCGCTCCTATGGAGCTACCTTACTATCCATGCTTGAGATGCGTGGTAGTTTCGCTCCTACGGAGTTTGTGTGGAGTTGGGTGTTTTGTGTAGTAAAATTTCGCTCCTACGGAGCTATCTTGCTATTCCGACTTCAGCTGTGTGGTAGTTTCGCTCCTACGGAGCTCGTGTTGAGTTGAGTGTTTTGTGTTAGTTAAATTTCGCTCCTACGGAGCTTGTGTTGCGTTGAGTGTTTTGTGTTAGCAAAATTTCGCTCCTATGGAGCTATCTTACTATCTGTGCTTGAGCTGTGTGGTAGTTTCGCTCCTACGGAGCTCGTGTGGAGTTGAGTGTTTTGTGTTAGCAAAATTTCGCTCCTATGGAGCTATCTTGCTATTCCGACTTCAGCTGTGTGGTAGTTTCGCTCTTACAGAGCTCGTGTTGCGTTGGGTGTTTTGTGTTAGTAAAATTTCGCTCCTATGGAGCTATCTTACTATCCATGCTTGAGCTGTGTGGTAGTTTCGCTCCTACGGAGTTATCTCACTTACATGCAAATTTTCAATCACTGAATACAGCTCCATAGGAGCGAAATTTTGCTAACACGCCCTCTCAAAAAGAAAAAGAAGCTCCGTAGGAGCGAAACTATCACACAGCTCTCACGCGCACATCTCCCCTCAAGTAAATCCCTCTTCAACACTCACAGCTCCCGTACAAAAGAGCTACCTCCTGCAAATCCCTTTGAAATCGCACAGCTTGCAAATGTCAAGGTCATCCGTCTGCACAAATGCTTTTGACGAATCAAATAATCCGCTGAGCAATTCTATAAGCGCTTTCTCAAAATAGTCAAGCGTTTGCGGAAGAATAAAATCTCCGTCGGGTGTGGAAACATTCATAAAACCATCGCTCAGTTTGCGAAAGGAGACAATGCCGGAAGAAACGGGCAGCGTGTTTCCTTTCATACGGGAATACAGCCATGCGTACATCAGCAGCTGGAAGCTTTTCCCGATTGCTGTGTTTGTACTGATGTCCGGCCACTCTTTTACTTTCAACTCTTTTTGTTCTGTCTTACCTGTTTTATAATCGATCAGCGTAACGAGGTAATCTGTTTTATCAATACGATCGGCTTGTCCTTTCAGCTTGATCTTCTTACCGTTAATCTCAACAGTAAACTCGAGCGTGGTTTCCAGCTCGCTCACATGCGGCACGCCGGATAAATTGGTTTCAAGATTTTTCTTTTCCCGCGAAAAATAATCCAACAGGTAGCGCACGGCAATTTTTTTCGCCAGCAGGTTTTTTCCGTAAGAAGATTCTTCAGCCGAATAAAACTGTGCGAATGCAGCTTCTACGCTGTGCGGCACTTTTTTCTTTGCTGTGTCAAAAAAATCTGCGCTTAACAATTGACCAAGCTGCGGACGATAAATTTCATCCAGCGATTTATGAATGATCGTGCCAAGCGTATCGGCGCCGATGGTTTCTTTCACTTCATCAGGCTCACGTAAATGCGCCACGTAATGAAAGTAGAATTGAAGACTGCAATTGCGATACGTATTAAGCAGCGAAGGTGAAAGTCCCTGCGCAGAGAGCTCGTCCATTTTCGCGGGAACACTTCCTGTTTTAGGAATGATGATCAGCTCGGGCGCAATATCCGTGGCGGGAAGTCCCGCATCAAAAACAACTTCTTCGATCCTTATATTTTTATTCGCAGCCGGCAATTCGTAAAGCAATTGTGTAACGAAGCGGCTTTTTTCACGATTACCGAAAAGCTCCTGGTCAGTATTATGAACGATGACTATGTTTTTCGCGCGTTGGAATAATCGGTAAAAATGATAAGCCGCGACTGCATCTTTATCATCCCAGACCGGCATATTGAAATATTTTCGCAGATCGTAAAGAATGAAAGAGTGTTGCGCTTTTCCTGCGGGAAGAATATTTTCATTGGCGGAAAGCAGGATGACATTTTCAAAATCAAGCGTTCGTGTTTCGAGCACGCCCATTATTTGCAATCCGGAAAGCGGCTCGCCGACAAACGGAAGCGTGGAGCTCGCCAGCTGCTGATCGATAAGCGCTTTTAGTGTGGCAACATCGCTGGCAATATTCCACTTTTGATGTAATGTTCCTGCGCGCTTGATGATCAGGTGAAGCTGGAAAAGATATTCCAGCTCAATGTTCAGGTTTGATCCCGGTGTAATGGCGGATAATGAAAAAACCGGCCGAAGCATTTCAATCAGTGAGTGGAGACCTTCCAACGCAATCGGAATTTCTGTCCACGGAGTAAGCAGTGCCCTGATTGGCGCGAATTGATCTTTCAGTAATGGAAAATAATTTTCAAGCTGACCGGCAGAGCTGAAAATGATATTTTTTGCCGTGATGTGTGTGGCGAGCTTTTCTGCAAGTCCTGATTGGGAAAGGAGCTGCTTGATATACGGATGCCTGAATAGTCGCGTAAGATCCGCGTGATAAAATTTCCGTTCGCGTCCGCCATCACGGATTGCTGTCTTCACATTAAAACGTTCGGCGTTCAGGTGCAATTGAAAAAGCGCATTGACAAGCGACGCAACAGGTGTATTCCGTAAAGGGAAACCCATTGTAATATTTATATTTTGCGCTTCTTCCGGCAAGGCATGTAAAAGCGGAAGTAAAAGCGATTCATCCCCAAGCACGATTGCAGTGCGGGTTGAATATCGATTTTCTTTTTCAAAAGTTTCCAGGAAATGAGAAGCTGCTTTAGCCTGCGAAACCATCCGCGCTACGCCGGCAACCGTTATTTTTTTTGCTTCCGTGGAATAGCGATCTTCAATATGCTCAAATACTGTTGTGCTTCCCACGGGCGGCTTGAAATATTCTTTCCTGTACTTTCTTAGAAAACGTCCTGCTTCATTCGCTGTATTTTCAATATAATACCGATCCGCGTCCCAGAGCACATCTGCTTTCCCGCTTTCTCTCAATCCGGCGATTATTTTTTCTTCCGCGGAATTCAGTGCATTAAATCCGGCGAAAATAATTTTTCTCCATTTTTTATTCGTCAGCAGCTCCGTGATGTTTTCAGCTACATAACGATAAGCAAGTCCGGGATAAGCGAGCCGTTCTTTTACCAATGCTTCCCTGTAGCTTCTGTACCAGCCACCGATTGATGACCAGAAATGTAAATATTGTTTCTGAAAATCGGTGAGTGATGCGTTGCCCAGACTCCATTCTTCAATGCCACGGATATCGCTGAGGTTTCCGAAAAGTTTTTCCGTATCGGCGAGGTAAGCATCCGTTTCATTAAAATCATTCAGAAGCGTAGGAGCCCATTTGCAAAACAGCTCAAAGGTTTCCGCTTTTTCTTTTTCCGCTTCTTTATAAACAGAATAAAAAATATAAAGCTGCTCGGCCGTATCCGCTTTTTTAAGCCCGGATAATTCCCAGATAAAATCTTCAATGGAAAATAACTCAGGCGCCCAGATCGGTTTATCGGAATGACGGGAAAGGTGCTGTTTGAAAAAAAGTCCTGCACGACGGTTAGGAAGCACTACGCACAGGTCATCGATCTTTTCCCCGTATGAAGAAAAAATATAATCGCTGACTTTGCGCAGAAAACCATCCATAGAAGAGAATCGCCTTTATTAAGCGTTATGCAAATCTAAGTGTTAAGGACGTGTTCTGCCTGCCGGCTTATAAAATTTACCGGCTGGGTCAATTCTAATGCTTTCCTACCTTTGCTGTATGGCTGAACCGATGCAATTTCCACAGTATCGCCGCTACCTGAATGGCCGCAATTATTTCTGCTTTCAGAGTCTGAATGCTTTTGAAGAGATTCGGAGTCTGGGCAGCAAATGGCTGATCGAAAAGCATGAAGTGAAGATACTTCCCGACCGCAATCTGGTTCATGATCTGGTGTTTGAATACCAGGGAATTGCTGAGGTTATTGACCCGGAAGCCTATGAAAAGGTGCGTAAGGTGGCTGTAGCGGCCAACCTTTAAATCATCCTGCGCACCATATTCTCAGCCTTCATACCGTTCCCTAAGCCCGTAAAACTTCTTGCCTTAACCAACGTATAATTCTCATAATACACAAGGTATTTTAAGACTTTACTACGGGCGGCAAACACGGGTTCCATGATTTTCCCTTACAGGACCCTACATCTAAAAAAGTCCTGCTTCTAAAAGAGCGGGACTTTTTAGTTTTTCTATTTTACGTTTTATTTATACCCACGGAAAATGAGTTTAAGGATTTTGTCAATTTCGGAAACTCATTTTCATTGGCATAACCATCCCGATCACGATCGGGAAAATGGATTTTACGTTCCTTAAATCCATCAAGCCTTGATATATTTCTCTACTACACGGTTGCTCTTACTGCTTTTTCCTGCCGCTAAAAATTCAACCACTATTTCTCTTTGCAACTATTCTTCCCCCTGGTCAGGAGTCGTACCCCATCCGTCAAACTCACAATCGTACTGGTAGCCCAGCTCGCACATTTCCTGCGTCCACGCAATCACATTCTCTTGCTTCATAGAAATTTTATCTGTCCATCCTGTAATAAGGAATGAATTTGAAATGCCGGCTGCTTTTGCATACGCTGCAGAGTAGCCACGCTTCTGAAGGAACTCCGCAAATTCTTTGGCTTTACCCGCTGCGTTGGTGTAAAAGAAAAATTCAAGACGCAATGCTTCAGACGGTTGGTCTTCGAGATGGCGTAATGTTTCAAGCGTGGCAGGCACAAGACTGACTTGCCTTCCGACAGTTTCTTCCAGGTTTTCTTCTGTCACAAATTGTTTCGGCCCGCCGGCAGATTGAAGGAGGTCATTTATTCCCATAACACTAAATTAAACATTAATATTTCCTCTCTTTGAGGAATATTCTCCACAACCACATTTTTCGGTTATTAGTAAAACCCCATATCCGCAAGGGTTTGCGCTTTGGCACAAATTTCCCAATGTCAGGTTAAACCATTCCGGATCGTTACCGGAAAAAAACACTAAAAACTATGTTACGCTGGTCCTTTATTTTTCTCGCAGTAGCACTTGTTGCCGCGTTATTCGGATTTACCCAGATCGCTGAAGGTGCAGCGAGCATTGCAAAATTTTTATTCTTCCTTTTCGGTGCGCTGTTTGTGCTTGCCCTGGTAGGAGGAATTTTCATCTTTAAAAAGTAGCAGCAGGTGAACTATCAATGTGTGAATGTTGTAAGTAATTGAAAGAGTTCTGTAATATATATAGATTTTAAGTAGATCACCTTTGCCCTGTTAAAAAAATACCACTAAAAAAAACAAAAATGAAAACGAAGTCAATTATCATACTAACAGCAGCGGCGCTATTATCCATTCCGGGTATTAGCTTAGCGCAAAATGGTAATCTCGTAATGAACGGATCATTCGAGACAACTAACAAAAAAGTGAATGGCTGGGGCGATTACTCCGCGGCCGACAGCCTTTCAAGCGCTAATAACACCACTGTAGATCTTTACAGCAACGATGCTTGCGGAGATGATTTCAGTGTTCCTGAAAACTACATGGGTAGCCAGGGAAGCAAACAAGGAAATAATTATGCCGGTATTATAGCTTACATGGCCGATGATTACGGTCTGTTCAAAGCAAAACCAGGATATCGCAAATACAGCGAATACATACAGATGCCGCTTACTGAACCTATGGTTGCAGGGAAAGCTTACATCATTACGTTCAGCGCTAGTCTTGCCGAAAGAAGCGCTTATGCTGTTTCCGGACTTGGTGTTTATTTCACAACAAACAAGCTTGATGTTGAGAACAACGCTTTTTTAAATGTTACACCACACGTTGTCACTACTGAGATCGTTACAAGCACAGAGTGGACTACTTTCACAGGTACTTATGTTGCACAGGGTGGCGAACGTTATGTAACGCTGGGCTGCTTTGACCGTTATATGGAAATTCAGAAAGTTGTTCCTCCGAATACCAACAACTCACGCAAGGCATATTATTACATTGATGATATCAGCTTGTCACCACAAATAATACCTGCTGAAGACATGACATCAGTACTTACAGGTTCTTGCTACCGCCTGGAAGATCTGAATTTCGAAACAGATAAAGCTGTAATTCTTGCAAGCTCTTACACGGAGCTCGACGCGCTTGCACGTTTCCTGAGAACATATCCTTATCTCGTAGTTTATGTAGACGGTCACACTGACAAAACCGGAACTGATGCGCACAACAACAAATTATCCGAAGATCGCGCAGCTGCTGTAAAAACATATCTCACAGGTAAAGGTGTGAATGGTGATCGTTTGAAAGTACGTGGATACGGCGAAACACAACCGATCGATATGGGCACCGAGAACAGCTTTGCAAACCGTCGCGTTGAGATTACTATCTGCGCTGCTACTGCAGTAAAAAATTAGAAATTCCAAAAAGGCTATTGCGGAATTGTACAGCCGGGAATTATTTTCTTAATCTGCCAAGATTTCTGAAAGTGGTTCCCGGTTCTTAAGTTAAAATCAAAAAATTAAAAGAGCAGAAGTGAAATGAAAACAATGTATAAAGCATCCAGGAGAAGGGTATTGATTATCGTGTTGTTGAGCGCCTGGGCCGGTTTAGTTGCCTACAGTAAGATCAGTCCCGATTTCAAAAAAGAAGTAGTGACGCCCATATTTGTTGCAAAGAGCAATTCGTTCTGAAGATTATAATTTTTTCTTTCTGGAAATATTTACTTGTGCTATTCCGGGGTAAGAAGGATTTTTCATAACAAGAATTCCATCAAATGAATAAGATTCATCAAGATTGGCATCGGCTACCAAAATAAAGCCGTTAGCTTTCAGAAGTGATTTACATTGTTCGTGCAGCTCATTGCTGTGTGTGGAAATAAAACAGTAACCAACTTTCTTTTCTTCAAGCAGGCTTTTACTTCCGTTCAGCATCGCTAATTCGAAGGTCTGAATATCGGCGTGAAGAATGTCAATAAATTGAATATTTTCCTTCTGACAAAAAATATCGGGTGATGTGATTCGCTCATTTTTATTTTCGGTATCGCCGATTCCGAGATGAAAAAAATTTCCTTCAAAGTTATTCAACCTGAAATTCTTTTTTCCCGAATATAAATTTCTCAACTCCGGCTCCAGCATGTAAGCAGACGATCCGGGAAAAGACCGAAGGAACCACATGGAATAAAACGACCAGTAGGAGCCAAGCTCGAGAATTGTTTTTTCTCCTTGTGGCAGCGACGCAAGCACTTCTGCAAAAACTTTTTCTTCCTGGGGTTCATGCACTCCGCCATTTTCCATCAGCATTTTTAAAATCGGAGTTCCATAATAGCTGAGAGGATCGATCTTAATGCCGTTGTGCATGATTAGTGCTTTGCCTGAAAAGTTTCCGGCCTGTGCGACACGTGGAATATCCGCGTTATCCGGACAGGCGATCACGTCTGCAATGCGTTCTTCCCATTCTTTTCTTTGTGGTGCGGGAAGATCAGCAAGCAGGTCGGCTTTCGTCTCCAGCTTTTTGCGTAGCGCCAGCGTTTCTTTGCGATGCTTGATCGAATTGTAAAAGGGAAATACCGCAGGTGAAAAAACAATCGAACGGGCGATACTTTTCAGGAATGACATTTTATTTACTTTTTACCAGGAGGCCATTTTGTCAGACTGAGTGTTTCATCAGCAAAATGCGAATGGACAAGAAAAAATATACAATTGACGAAATGCCTGCCTGCCGACGCGCTTGCCTGAGCTACGGCAGGCAGGTATCGAAGTCTATTGCTGCAAACGGCTTCCCACAGGTTGTGCGTTTTTGCTGACCATTGTCATCGCGGCCTTTACAAAATTCACAAAAAGCGGGTGCGGATTATCAACGGTGCTTTTATATTCAGGATGAAACTGCACACCGATGAACCATGGATGATCTTTCAATTCCACGATCTCCACTAATCCGCCTTCAGGATTTATTCCTGTTGCTTTCATTCCGGCTTTTTCGAAATCAGCAAGATATTCGTTGTTGAATTCGAAACGGTGACGATGTCTTTCGTAGATCGTGTGCTTGCCGTAAACCGTGAAAGCGTTTGTTCCTTCAGAAAGCTTACATGGATACGCGCCAAGACGCATAGTGCCGCCTTTATGCGTTACTTTTTTCTGGGCTTCCAGCAGGTCAATCACCGGGTAAGCCGTGTTCGGATCCATTTCTGTAGAATGGGCACCTTTCATATTTAAAACATTGCGCGCAAATTCAATTACAGCACATTGCATTCCGAGACAGATTCCGAAAAACGGAACTTTATGTTCGCGTGCGTAACGGATCGCTGCAATTTTTCCTTCAATGCCACGATGACCAAATCCGGGAGCAACGAGAATTCCGCTTAATCCGGCGAATTTCTGCTTTACGTTATCTTCGTTAATGCTTTCGGAATGAATCCACGAGACATTTACTTTGCAATCGTTCGTAACGCCGGCATGGATGAAAGCTTCAGCAATCGATTTGTAAGAATCTTTCAGCTCAATATATTTTCCGACAAGCCCTATGTTGACTTCATTCTTCGGATTGTAAAGTGTATTGACAAAAGTTTTCCAATGCGAAAGATCAGATGGCTTATCTGAAGGAAGTCCGAGCTTATTCAACACAACTTCGTCGAGCTTTTCTTTTTCCATGAGCATCGGAACTTCGTAAATGCTTTTTGCATCACGCGCTTCGATCACGGCATTTGTTTCGACGTTGCAGAACAAGGCTACTTTTCTTTTCAGGTCAGAGCTCAGCGGATGTTCGGTACGGCAAACCAGCACATCGGCAGTGACACCGAATTCCTGGAGCAGCTTCACTGAATGTTGTGTGGGCTTGGTCTTTAATTCGCCTGATGCAGACAAATAAGGAACAAGCGTCAAATGCACCACCATCACATCTTTAGGCATTTCCCATTTCAGCTGACGAACAGCTTCTATGTAAGGAAGTGATTCAATATCGCCGACCGTTCCACCGATCTCGGTGATGATTACCTGGTATTGCCCGGTATTTCCGAGCAAACGGATGCGATGCTTGATCTCGTCGGTGATATGAGGGATAACCTGAACGGTTTTTCCGAGATAATCGCCGCGACGTTCTTTTTCAATGACGGTTTTATAAATCCTGCCGGTGGTAACATTATTGGCCTGGGAAGTAGGAACATTGAGGAAACGCTCGTAATGACCAAGATCAAGATCGGTTTCGGCGCCATCGTCTGTTACATAACATTCGCCATGCTCATACGGATTCAGCGTGCCGGGATCGACATTGATATAAGGGTCAAGCTTCTGAATAGTAACAGTATAGCCACGGGATTGCAGGATCTTAGCCAGCGAAGCCGAGACAATACCTTTGCCTAAAGAAGAGGAAACACCCCCGGTTACGAAGACGTACTTTGTTGACGACATAGGAAGAAATATAGGATAGATAACCGGGATACAAAGGTAGGGAAAAGGAAGGCATTAGTCACTGGTCATTAGTCAGTTATTTTAAATAATTGTCACAATGTATAAAGCCAGTTTTTAAAAAGAGGCCTTAACCAATAACCAATGACCAATAACTAATGACTTAAAACGTCCAGTTCACGCTCAGACTTGGCATAACCGGAAGCTGATTCACCCGTTTGTAGGCGACACGATCGAAATAGAATACGTTTTTGCGGTTATAAGCATTCGTCACACTCAGGGCAAGTTCAAACTTGCTGGTGGCCGAGAATTCCCAGGTACGTTTGATTGTCGCGTCAAGGCGGGAATAAGTCGGAAGCTGGTGTGAGTTCAGGTTTCCGTAAAGAATGCCGAGCTGACCGTTTTGAGTCGTGTAATCGGTGGTGATGTTGTTGAACTGGAGACTTTCGTAAAATCCGCCGGTAGGAGTGAATGGGAAACCTGTTCCAAGGTTCCAGCGAAAATCCACTTCCCAGTTTTCTTTTTTACCGAAAACGTAAGAAGTTACTATATTAATATTGTGGCGGCGGTCGAAATTCGGGCGATAAGACTGAAGTCCGTCCCAACGGGTTACAAATCCGAGGGAATACACTCCCCAGAAATAAAAATTTTTGTATTCATATTTCACGAGGAAATCCACTCCATAGGCTTTCCCTGTTTCAATGATGAAATCTTTCTTCAGCATATCCGGCTCATTCGCGTGCGCCTGGTCGTCTTCATACAGCTTGTTGCGGTTGAGATTGGTAAGCTGGCGGAAATCTTTGAGGTAACCTTCAATATTGAAAGTGATCTCACCGAATTTTTTAACCGAATCAATAGGGTTCCATTCGATTCCGAAAATATAATGGTTGGCTTTCTGAAGGCGTGATGTAACATCATACACTTTCCCGTTTTCACTTACGAAAGTGTTGGGAATATTATCGCTGCCGGAAAGGAATCCGTAAAATAAATTCACGACATCGCGGTCTGAAGTAGCGCTCAATAAATTCTGCGAATACATTCCAGTCGCGCCTTTAAGACGGAGATGATTATTGATATTGTATTTAAAACCAAGTCGTGGCTCAGGGGAAGTTTCAGCAAGCGTTGCGTAATACTGAACGCGGAATCCTGGCTCCAGCACAAGCGTGTGATTGGCTGTCGAATCTTTCTTGCCACCGATATTTCCGGAGATCCATTTGTACTTGATGTACGCGCTCATTTCAGTCGTGTTTTCTTCCTGCGAGATGGTGCGGCGTACTGCATTTTCAAAGCTGAATTTTGTCTTGAATCCTAACACTTCAATACCATAATTCACCACGTTCTTGCGCTGAAAATAAGTAAAGTTGAGGCCGAGATTAAATCCGTCGATTGAGCTGGAACGGTCGTTATAATTATCTTCCTTCATTCCGATATCATAATTGGAATAAGCGAAATTTCCCCTGATAAGCGTAGTGGAATTTCCCGGAACAACCTGGAAATTACTTCCGAATCCGCGGGATTTCCACCCCAGATCGGCAGCACCTTTATAGCGCGCCACAGTATCATTAAAAAGGAAGCCGAATACATTAAGCTTGCTGCCGTTGAGGCTGTTAAAAGCTATTTTCCCGTAATAATCGCTGAAATTGAATGGGAGTCCGGCAGGGCTTCCGTCTTCCAGCTTGTCCTCATTCGCATAACCATAAAGCACTTTAGACGACTGTCGGAGGTAAGAGTTTTTTGCGGAGAAAACATAGGTGATTGCTCCATGTGTTTCAAGGCTGTCGATCCGGCGGATAGGTCCTTCCACCATTAATTTGGCTCCGAAAGGGCTGACTGTAATTTTTCCACCAAATCGTTTACGGTTTCCATCACGTGTGGTAATGTCCATGATCGAAGAAACGCGCCCGCCATAATCCGCGCTGAATCCGCCGGTGTACACATCGAGGTTTTTAATAATATCGGTATCAAAAACGGAGAACAGCCCGATCGAGTGGAACGGATTGTAAATGATCATTCCATCGAGCAGCACTTTATTCTGAACCGGCGTACCACCGCGAATGTAAAGCTGTCCGCCCTGGTCACCGGTGCTCACCACTCCCGGAAGAACCGAAACGGATTGTGCGATATCTGCCACCCCGCCAATTGCCACTACGCGGTTGATGGCCTCAACGTCCATGGTGTTTTTTCCTACACCGGGATTTTCCTGTCTTTCCTGGCGGTCGGCAGAAATTTCCACCATCACCATTTCACGCACTTTAAGAACAATATTGCGGGTAACAATGTCGCCCGCGTTTACACTGATAATAATTTTGGTAGGAGCATAGCTGCCTTGCTGGGCAACAAGCGTATAAGTTCCTGCGGGAATTTTGGTAAGTGAATAAAATCCATTGACATCAGTCTGCACGCCCATTGTGGTTCCTTCGAGGTAAACAAGGGCAAAAAGAACAGCTTCACCTGAAGATTCGCTGTTAACGGTTCCCCGGATGGTGGCAGTTTGCGCACTGGCAAAAACACTGATAATTATCGCAGCTAAAACGCAGGTAATGTTTTTAAGCATGATGGGATAAATTGTAATGGTAATTTTTTGTCAGGAACGGGCAAAAGTAAGAGTTATGCCCGATCAAAAGACGGCAGATTGACAGACGGCCCAAAATCTCCTTTATAAGGTATGTTTTTACCAATATGCGGCGCTAACCGGCCAGTTCCATCACCCTTTTGTGCTCCTGCGCGGTCAGGGGCATTACTGAAAGACGGCCGATTCGGATCAGTGGCATGTCTTTCAAAGATTTATCAGCTTTCATTAGAGAAAGCGGCACTGGCTTTTTGAGGGCTTTGACTGGTTTGAGGTCTACTGCCGACCATTTGTCATCTTCGGCGGTCGGATCGGTATATGCTTCTTTCGAAACTTTTGCAATGCCGACAATTTCCATTCCTATATTGCTGTGATAAAAAAAGACCTCATCGCCTTTTTTCATTGCGCGCAGGTGAATGCGGGCTGCGTAATTACGAACGCCGGTCCATTGTGTTTCCCCATCCTTTTTAAATTGTTCCCAGGAATAAACATCCGGTTCCGATTTGACAAGCCAGTAATTCATTTTTCGTTTAATTTTAAGCAAAGATAGGGGGGAAAAGAATTTTCGATTTTCGATTTTCGATTTTTTGATTGGTGTTTCTGGTTTATTTTTATTGTTTGTTGTTGAATGTTCTTGTATTGTTCCTCTAAATATTTTTTTTAACCCGAAACAAAATACTCCCGTTTATTAATTATTATATATTTGTGTAGGCATTACGGTAAACACACATTATGAAGATTGAATCGACGAGGCACACCCCACTTGTAATTATTGACGAAAAGGCTGGTTCTGTGACGATAGCGGGAGTTTCAATTCCGGAAAATGCATACGTGTTTTTCCGGCCGGTTGAAGATTACATCGAAGCGCTCGATCCGGAAC
>JALYQL010000325.1 GCA_030855855.1 Bacteroidota bacterium
ATGCGCCCCAAGGCATCGGGCAAAAAACTCAAACTGTTCAGCGACGATGAATATTACTGCAACTTCCGGTTCCATTGTTTTTTCACCAATCAAAAATTGCCGGCACTTCAAATATGGGAGCAGTATACACTGTAAGATTTGTCCAGGCCCACCCCCATGTTGTTAAAAGGGGTTGATCAATTTGCGCCTCTACACTATTGAATGATAATGAAAGTTCCCATCTTTTCTCTAAGTGTGTTGTGTCTTGTTGAGTGTAACAGAATAAGGGAAATGTTAATAATATTAGAATTGATACAAAACGATTCATAGTAATTATAAATTGATAAAGAGTTTAATTTTCAATTTAAAATCTACAATATGCAATATAGATCATTATGGATGTAAAGTCAAGAAATATTGATAAGACCTAAAAAAAAATCCCGCCCTCCAAAAACGAAGACGGGATTTTTAAAATTTATAAAACCGGACTCTTTAGTTGTTCTCCGGATTACGTGGCGCTGCCGGACGTGCCGGACGCTCTGTCATTCCTTCTGGTTTCGGCATAAGCACTTTGCGTGAAAGACGGAATTTTCCGGTCTTCTCATCTACTTCAATGAGCTTCACTTTTACTGCATCACCTTCTTTCAAAATTCCATCAAGGTTTTCGAGGCGCTTCCAATCTACTTCTGAGATGTGAAGCAATCCGTCTTTACCAGGAAGGAATTCTACGAATGCACCGAATGGCATAATGGTTTTTACTTTTCCATCATACACTTCGCCTACTTCAGGAACTGTTGTGATTCCTTTGATACGGGAAACTGCCGCGTCGATAGAATCTTTATCCGCTGAAACGATATCGATGATTCCGAATTCGCCAACTTCCTGGATAACGATCTTCGCACCTGTGACACGTTGGATTTCCTGGATAATTTTTCCGCCGGGCCCTATAACCTGTCCGATGAATTCTCTTGGAATAGTTAATTGTACTAATCGTGGAGCGTGTGGCTTGAATTCAGCACGTGGCTCACTCATGGTTTTATTCATTTCACCAAGAATGTGCGAGCGGCCTGCCTTCGCCTGATCCAACGCCTGTGCCATCACTTCGTAAGGAAGTCCGTCTACTTTCAGATCCATCTGAACAGCTGTGATGCCATCTTTTGTTCCGCAGACTTTGAAATCCATGTCGCCAAGATGATCTTCATCTCCGAGGATATCGGAAAGGATTGCGAATTTTCCGTTTTTAGTGATGAGTCCCATCGCGATTCCGGAAACCGGTTTTTTAATTTTGATACCGCAATCGAGCAGCGCTAATGTTCCTGCACAAACAGTTGCCATCGAAGACGAACCGTTTGATTCAAGAATATCAGAAACGATACGGATCGTGTAAGCGTTATCATCAGGCAGCTGATTTTTCAGTGCGCGCAATGCAAGATTTCCGTGACCAACTTCGCGACGACCTGTTCCGCGCATCGGCTTTGCTTCGCCGGTAGAGAAAGGTGGGAAGTTGTAATGCAAAAGGAAATTTACATCGCCCTGGAAAACCGCTGTGTCGATCAATTGCTGATCGAGCTTTGTTCCGAGCGTTACTGTTGTCAATGATTGTGTTTCGCCGCGCGTGAAAACAGCAGAACCGTGCGCCATTGGCAGGTAATTTACTTCTGACCAGATCGGGCGGATCTCTGTGAGTGTGCGCCCGTCGAGACGAATGCGCTCATCGAGGATCATATTACGGATCGCATCTTTCTCTACATCGTGATAATATTTTTTCGCGTGACTGAGATTTGCATCCGTGCGTTCTTCTTCCGGAAGTGAGGTCCAGAATTCTTCGAACACTGCTTTGAATCCCGCTTTACGTTCGTGCTTATTCGGATTCGCTTTACGCGCAACCGCATATACTTTATCGTAAGTCGCCTTTTCAATTTTCGCTTTTAATTCTTCGTTAGAAGTTTCGTGCGAATAAGTGCGTTTTACTTTTGATTTTTCAACTTCAGCAGAAAGCTCATTGATAGCGCCGATCATTTTTTTGATGGCGATATGCGCGAACTTAATTGCTTCGATCATGTCAAGCTCAGAAATTTCTTTCGTTTCGCCTTCCACCATCATGATGTCTTTATCTGTCGCCGCAACGATCAAGTCGATATCCGATTCTTTCATCTGCTCGATGGTCGGATTGATAACGAATTGTCCGTTGATGCGTCCTACGCGTGCTTCTGAGATCGGTCCGTTGAACGGAATATCAGAAACCGCGATCGCTGCTGCCGCTGCAAAACCTGCAAGGCAATCAGGCATAATTGTTTTATCGGAAGAGATAAGGTAAACGAGCACTTGTGTTTCGGCATGGTAATCATCCGGGAACAAAGGGCGAAGCGCGCGATCAACGAGGCGTGATGTTAATACTTCCAGGTCGGAAAGTTTTGCTTCACGACGGAAAAAGCTTCCGGGGATACGTCCTGTTGAAGCGAACATTTCGCGGTAGTCAACAGTCAACGGCATAAAGTCTATGCCTGATTTTGCGTCGGGAGATGAAACGGCGGTAGCGAGGAGCATGGTATTGCCGAAAGTGACAACAACAGCGCCGTCTGCTTGTTTTGCAAGCTTGCCTGTTTCGATTGTGATCATGCGGCCATCGCCGATGTCAAATGATTTTTGAATTCCTAATTTCATTTTGGTTTTTCTCTGGTTTACAGCTTGTCAGCGATCGCTAATTAAAAACCTCCTTGCTGACGTTAAAGGAAGCTCTTTCAAGATTTTCAGAAAACAAAAAAACAGATTCCATATAAAAAGATGGAACCTGTTTTTTTTAATTCATTGGTAATTGACTCAATATTAT
>JALYQL010000330.1 GCA_030855855.1 Bacteroidota bacterium
GTTCAGCTTTCTTCAACAGGAACCGGCGGAACTCCTGCATATACTTATTCCTGGATGCCAGGACCATTGGCAGGAAATGCTCCGAACGTTACCCCTGCCGCAACAACCACGTATACCGCTTATGTTGTTGATGCAAATGGCTGCGCCGACAGCACTACTGTTATCGTAACAGTAAATCCTGTTCCGGTGGCAGTGCTTGTAGGTGATTTGACTTCAGGATGCGCACCGCTCTGCGTTGATTTCACCGACACCTCTACTGTTGCTGCTCCCGGGGTTATCAATTCATGGACATGGGATTTCGGCGATGGATCACCGGTTTCCACACAACAGGATCCTACACATTGCTTTACTACACCGGGGCAATACACGATCTCGCTGAACATCACAACCACCGACGGATGTGCTGCGTCTGTTATCATGCCTTCGTACATCAATGTGTTTGCCGTCCCTGTCGCTGCATTCGGGGCAAGTCCGCAGCCAACAACGATTCTCGACCCACAAATCACATTCACCGATTCTTCGATCAATGCAAGCACATGGTACTGGAATTTTGGTGATCTTTCACCTTCATCCTCTACCTTGCAGAATCCGACCTTCACCTATACCGAGCCGGATTGCTACCAGGTAACGCTTGCGGTAACCTCTATCGACGGCTGCACAGACACCACGACAAAAGAGATCTGCATCGGACCTGACGCGGTAATCTATGTGCCGAATGCATTCACACCGAACGATGATGGTACTAATGAAGTGTTTATTCCCGTAAGCGTTGGTATTGATCCTGATCAATTTGAAATGTGGATATTCGACAGATGGGGAAATATGATCTATTACACAGATGACCTCAACCAAGGTTGGGACGGACGCGTCCATGGCCATTCCGAAATTTCCCAGATCGATACGTATGTCTGGAAGATCAAAGCAGTTGACCTTCTGGGAAACAAACATAACCTGCTCGGCAAAGTCAGCCTGGTCAAATAAAAAAATCAAATTGATAAAAAAGCCTCTTCAACACTTTGAAGGGGCTTTTTTATTTTGAAATAATCCGGTTTTCGCAAAAAATAATGAAGGCTTGAGCTTATCTTTGAAATTCAATTTTAAATTTTTTTTATTTTATGAAAAACCAATACCTCGCCATTATTTTATTTCTTTTCCTTGGACATTCCGCGTTTGCACAACCTGCGCTTGCATGGCAGCGTGCCTACAACGGACCACCTGACCAGGGAGATGAAGCTGTATCGATTGCAGTGGATACTGCCGGGAATTCGTATGTGACCGGCTCAGCTTTTGGCTCCAACAGCACACTGGATATTGTTACAATCAAATACAGCCCAACCGGTCAGCAACTTTGGCTTCAAAGTTATAGCGGCACGGCAAACGATAATGACCAGGGCGTAAAACTGGTAATCGACGATTCAGCAAATGTGTATGTTACCGGGTACAGCAACAATAGCGGAACAGGAAATGACATTACCACTATCAAATACAATACGGCAGGCGTACAGCAATGGGCCAGAATATACAGCGGCGCTTTTAACGGGCCCGACCACGGTGCGTCAGTCGCAGTGGATGGAAACGGAAATGTTTTTGTAACTGGTTACGAAACCACTTCCAACTTCAACTATACCGACATGGTAACGATCATGTATAATGCAGGTGGCACCCAGCAATGG
The DNA here is from genome assembly GCA_030855855.1 of Bacteroidota bacterium. Classification (GTDB taxonomy): domain Bacteria; phylum Bacteroidota; class Bacteroidia; order Palsa-965; family Palsa-965. Next base: position 1,674 of record JALYQL010000330.1, read on the forward strand.
GCGGACATTTACAATGGCGCAGGAAGTGCGAATGATGTCGGGGTAGATATTGTAAATGATGGCGCCGGTAACACCTACGTAGTTGCAACTTCTGACACGATGTATATGTCGGCGCCAAACAATGATATCGTTTTGATAAAATACAACAACGCCGGCGCGCGCGTATGGAGAAGAGTTTACGCTAGCCCGACTTACAGCTACGATGTTGCCAGAAGAATGTGCCTGGACAGAAATGGAAATGTTTTTATCTGCGGGTATGGCGGATTGGTTAACGAAGGAAATAATTATTACACTTTAAAATATAATTCGGCCGGCGTACGTCTTTGGGTGCAGTTTTACAATTACGCGGTCAACACCTACGAGCAGCCCTGGGGCATCATTGCCGATTCATTAGGAAATGTAATTGTCACCGGCCAGGGCGTTACAACAGCTTCTTCTCCGTTCAATGATTATGTCACCGTGAAATATTCATCAGCTGGCGTATTTCAATGGGCAGCACGATTCAATGGCGCAGGGAACAATAATGATTATGCCTATGCAGTAGCTTTGGACGATTCATTGAACATTTTTGTGACCGGCACAAGCAAAGGAACTTCTGCAACTGGCTATGATATTGCAACAGTTAAATACAATGCCGCAGGTACTCAGAAATACGTTCTTCTCTTTAATAATACCGCAAATAAAGACGATGCCGGAAATGCTATCGTGGTGAAAAACTCAGACATCTACATTACCGGGAGAAGTTCAAATCTTACAAACGATGATTACATTACTTTGCGTTACAGCTATTCCGCGGTTGGTATAAATGAGCACGTTGCTGCTCCTGTTTCGCTGGAAGTTTTTCCGAATCCTTCTTCAGGCGAATTACATGTGGTAGTATTCACAGACCAATCTGCTTTTCTGGAAGGTTACAGCTATGTAATTACGAATGCTTTAGGCCAGGATGTTAAAAAAGGAGCAGCTTTACCGGAAGAATCGATAGGAACAAAGAGCTCGCTGGGAATTAACACACAAGGGCTGGAAACAGGCGTCTATTTTGTCACAATTTATTCCAGGACTGGGATTGCAGGCAAATCAAAATTCATTATAAAATAATGTTCGGCTAATTGCCAGGAAAAAGGCTGTTCCATTGGGGAATGGCCTTTTTCTTATCGCCCTGTCCATTTCGATCAGTCCCATGAACTTGTATTTTAGGTCAAATGAATGTTTATTTAAAAAAAAATAATTTGGTTTACATCATTCAATGGCCTATTTTTGAGATAGCAGAAGGAGGCGGCAAACCACTTTCTGTCATGACTCAACACAACACCTATGAAACACATCCTACGGATTTCTGGCATCTTTGCTTGTCTATTTTTACCGTTTATCGTAAAGGGACAATCGCCAACAGTATGTGGCTTAGGTCCTAACCTTGGTAATTATGCAGGTGTGGATCAAACTATTTGTACTCCTAACTGCGCTACGTTAAGCGGAACGTTTGTTCCCACCAACGCGACGACCACCTATGCCGTGTCCACTATTCCATAT
>JALYQL010000334.1 GCA_030855855.1 Bacteroidota bacterium
GGTAAGCACACACAGGCTTTGAAAGATTTTCCATAGGAGATAATCGTGCTTGTTAACTTTTCAATGTTTAAAAGTTGGCCAATGCATCTACAGTTGCCGCTCGTGTTTTTTTCACTTTAGCAGTATGATGCGACGTGTGCTGATTCTGCTTGTTGCTTTTTCGTGTTTTTCGGGTGGCTTATTGGCCCAGAAAGACAAGAAAAAAAATAAGCAGGAAGAATCCTGGTTGGAAAATGCCGAGTATTATTTCTCCGAGAAAAATTACCTGCGCGCACTTCCTTATTACCAGAAGCTGAGCCAGGCACATGATGATAATGCCTATTTCCATCTTCAGCTTGGAATTTGTTACCTCCACAAAAAAGATCAGAAGGAATTAGCAATTGTCGAGCTTGAAAAAGCAAAATCGCAGGAACCGGAGATCGAACGCATTGATTTTTATCTTGGCCAGGCCTATCATCTCAATTACTTTTTTGATAAAGCCATTGCGCAATTCAATCTTTCGCTTTCCAATGATAATCTCAATGAAAAAGAACAGCTCGAAATAAAGCATTACATCGATTTTTGTGTAAACGGAATAATACTTTGCAAAGACACCGCTGCTGTTGAAATTAAAAATGCCGGCGATCCGATCAATACCCAAAACGCAGAGTACGTTCCTGTGATCACCATTGATGAAAGCACGCTCATTTTTACTTACCGTGGAGAAAAAAGCACCGGCGGACTTTTAGATCTGAAATTCAACCCGGACAGCACCGGCGATTATTACGAAGACATCATGGTGTCGGAACGGGTAGGCGATCATTGGCAGAGCCCGGAGCCTATCAGTAATAATATCAATACAAAAGGCCATGACGCAACTGTCGCGCTTTCCAACGACGGTCAAATGCTTTTCATTTTCAAAAGCACCACTCAGGACGGCGGTGATATTTTCGTAAGCATGCTTAACGGTTCTACATGGTCGACACCAGAACGTTTAGGGGCCAATATCAATACGCCCAAAAACTGGGAAGGTTCGTGCTCACTTTCAAGCGACGGAAATATACTTTATTTCGCGAGCGACCGGCCAGGTGGATTGGGCGGCAGGGATATTTATTTTTCGCGCAAGCAACCAGATGGTCAATGGGGCCCTGCTGAAAATATGGGCCCGGGAATTAATACCGTTTACAATGATGATTCTCCGTTCATTCATCCTGACGGGATAAATTTATTTTTCAGCTCCGAAGGCCACACCAGCATGGGTGGTTATGACCTTTTTTATACGACTTACAAAAACGGAAAATGGAAAGTGCCGGTGAACCTGGGCTTCCCGATCAATACACCTTCCAGCGAACGTTTTTATACACTGACTGCTGATGGTGGAACGGGATATTATTCTTCCGACCAGAAAGGCGGCTTCGGCCAGCAGGATATTTACACAGTATCTCCGGGATTCCAGGGTGAACCGCCTATTCTTGCGCTTGTAGTCGGGTTCATCACGCTTGACGGAAATCCTGTTGACGCTAAAATAAATGTAAGCGATTCTGCAAACGGAAACATCTACGCAAATTATCATTCCAATGGCTCTTCCGGAAAATATCTCATTGCGCTTCGCCCCGGCAATACATATAAGGTAGCGATCGAAGTGGAAGGTGCTGATGCATATTTCGAGTATGTGAATGTGAAAAGCCTGGATACTTATGTGCAGATCGACAAAGATTTCAATTTTGTTTCTTCGCAGGTCACTACTTCAAGCGGCGATACAATTAAACGGGTTCAGCCGCAGGTTGCGGATTCAAATGATGTGCTGCAGAAAAAGCTGGATAAACAGATCAAGCAAATCAAGGAAGAGCAGAATGATGTTGTATATGAACAGCGCATGTACAAGCAGATAATGAAGAAATACGGCGATCGTTATGATTCGTCGTTGAGCTACGTCGTTGAGCTTGGAACGTATGAGAATCCCAAAGATTTCGATTCTACATTGATCGAAGATATGGGTGCGCTGAAAAGAGAAGTAGTGACTCCTGAAGGATATATACGCTATTCCATCGGGCCGTTCAAAACATTGCTTGACGCTGAATTATTCCGATCGCAGATCGCAAGGCGTGATTCTACCATCGCTTCTAATTCTGAAGTGATCGTTTATAAAGACGGAAAGCGTGAAACAATTCCTTCGTTATACAGGGCGGATTACAAACGCAAGGATTATATTCCACGTGAAGATACACGCGTGGTCAGAAGCATAAAAGGAACGCTCATCACTACTACCGGTACCGATTACGGTTACGATAAGATCGTGCAGGATTACGGTACTTTCCAGGCTGACGGGCTTACCTACAAATTAGAAATCGCTTCCGTAACAGATACGAATGATTTCAGGCTTCAGTATTTTGCAAAGTACGGCACGATTGAAAAGAAAACCTACCCGGATGGAACGATCCGCTATTACCTCGGTCCGTGGAATACTTTAAAAGAAGCGGAAGAATTTAAAGCTGATCTTATCAAAAAAGATTCTGCCGCTATAAAATCGCTTGTTACGGTATTCTATTTTGGCACTAAGAAAACCGTCCCTGAGTTTTTCAAAGATCCGCCATGCAACAACGATCCTGTTGATCTCACGTATTTCAAAAATCGTTCGCTCAACGATCCCGCCGTTTACCAGAAGTTCCTCGCAGTGACCGGAAACCACTGCGCGGACGGGATTATCTATAAAGTGCAGATAGGAGCTTACCGTAAACCGGAAAATTTCAAATATCCTCAGCTTGAAAAAGAGTACGGCAAAGGCGAGATCATTCCTTATCCTGATGGTATTACACGTTTCACAATGAAAGAATTTAAGACCATACAGGAAGCAGAAGTTTTTCGCCAGGAATGTATCCGTAAAGGAATTAAAGATGCGTGGATAACGGCGGTTTATAAAGGAGAGAGAAAGACGCTGGAGGAATTGATTGCTAATGACTTCTTCGGGAAAGCGATTCAGTAATTACCAATTACCAATTACCGGATTACCAATTACAGATTCAGGGAGAATCTGGTCAGGTTTTTGTTGTGGTAAAACAGTTGCGCAAATATTGAATTCAGCAGGTAAAATCACCACTAACAATACCGGAAGACAATAAAAAGACCAGTGATCTTTTTAATTGGTAATCCGGTAATTGGTAATTATTTTTTGATAGTCTTTTTAATTGGTAATTGGTAATCCGGTAATTGGTAATTTATCTTGCTGCTGCTTTCGGGATCAGCACAAAATTCATCGTTTGTTTTTTTCTGTCGATGTTGATGATGATTCGCATTCCTTTGGCGGAGCTGTCGAGCTGTGTGCACTCAGAAAGGGGTTTTCCTTTGCAGCCTAATTTCTTAAATGTAAGCTGAAGCTGCGCAATTGTTTTTTCAATTTCCTTTTCGCCTTTTACATCTACAAAAATGTACGCAAGCTTATGGTCGCAGAATTGGTATTGAACTGATGAAGCGGTGAAACCTGTCAGCTGAAGGTTTTCTGAGTAGCGGAAATACGTCAGGCAACGGCTGTTGCGGATGTAAAGCGCCGTGTCTTTATAAACCGAAGTGGAATCCATTACGACTACCTTTCCTTCCATCTCCGCATCTTTCATATCGAAATGAATTCCATTCAGGCCGAGGAAATCCAGCTTCTGAGCAGGAAGAGAAAATGCGGTGAGGATAAATAAAATGAAAAAGGGGAGGATCCTTTGCATACAGTACAAAGATAAGGAAAAGGAGTTCGGAGTTTTTAGTTTAAATAGTTTCGGGTTACGAGTTTCGGGTTTGGAGTTTCGGGTTCGGAGTTTGGGTTCGGCGTTTCGGGTTTCGGGTTTGAGATTATGGGGTTTGGAGCTGTCAATCTAAAACCAGAAACTAATTAAACCAGAAACTATTTACAACTTGAAACTTCCAACTCGAAACTATTTTAAACCAGAAACTATTTACAACTTGAAACTTCCAACTCGAAACTATTTTAAACCCGAAACTATTTAAACTAAAAAACTAATTACAAACCGATCTGTTTTAAAAAGGCTTTGTTATCCGGCTCTCTTCCGAGAAAGTTCCGCACAAGATTCAGCGCGTCGTCACTTCCTCCTTTGGCCAGCACATTTTCGTGGTAACGTTTTCCCATTTCTGGGTTGAGCGGACCGTTCTTTTCGAATTCGGAAAACATATCCGAAGCATACACGAGCGACCAGAGATAGCCGTAATATTTGGAGCCGTAGCCTGTAAGATGTCCGAATGTTCCGGCGAAATGTGTGCCCTCTACAAACGGATAAAGTGTAACGGAATTCTGCAGCTCTTTTGCTTTAGCTGTAATGTCAGCTGACGAATTAATGACCATGCCGTCATTCAGCGTAAAATCCAGCGTGCCGTAATAAACCTGCTGCAGCATGTTCAATCCTGAATTCAGGTTCCTGGCTTTTATCATATTATTTAAAAGCGTATCGGGAATGACTTCGCCTGTTTTGTAATGTTTCGCGAAAAGGGAAAGCACTTCTTTTTTCCACACCCAGTTTTCCATAATCTGGGAAGGAGCTTCTACAAAATCGGTTGCCACATTTGTGCCTGCAAAATAGGCGAGCTCCGTTTCGCTGAGCAGCACATGAATAAGATGACCGAATTCGTGGAAGAAAGTGGTAACCTGTGAATGCGGAAGGAGCGAAGGCTTATCAGCAGTGGCAGGCGGGAAATTACAAACCAGCGCGGCTGATTTTAATTGTTTTTTTCCATTCTCAAATTTCTTCGAGCCCGTTAATCCAAAACAGCCGAAGTGATTGTATTTGTCGGCGCGTGGATAAAGATCCAGGTAGAAATAACCAATCCGCTCATTTGTAGAATTATCAAAAACAGTGTACGCTTTTACTTCTTTATGCCAGCTGGACACTTTCACATCTTCGACAAAACGGATATTATAAAGTTTCTGGTAAACTGTGAAAATTCCGCCGATAACATTTTTCATTTCGAAATACTCTTTCACTTTTTCATTATCGACATTGTAATTTTCTTTGAGCAAACGGTTTGAATAATAGGCAGCGTCGTAAGGATAAACAGGCACGCGTGTACCAACGGCGGCTTCTGCCTGTGAGACAAGCGTTTTAGAACTTTGCTGCCTGTCCTTCACCACATCTTCACTTTTCAACGCGTTAAGCGCAACAATATCCTGGTTGGCTTTCACGCGGAGATCAGTGGCAAGACTTTTTTCAAACTTCCACACATTCTCTGTGTTCTGCGCCATGATATCTGATGTCGCATATTCCGAATACGTATTGAATCCTAATAATTTTGCTTTGCGGGTACGGAGCTTTATAATCTCCACCAATAATACTTCATTTGGCTCGCCACCGACATTCATTTTCGCGACATACATTTTCTTACGCGACTTGCTGTTCTTACAATCGGACATAAAACCAATGTAGGTTGGTGTCGACATGTCAAAAGAATAGTTCGGATCTGGCGCAGGAAGCTTGTACGCTTTGATAAAATCCTCTGAGAGTCCTGCCAGCTCATTTTTCGTGAACATGACTTTTGTTTTGTCGCCCGAAATGTTTTTGTTGAACGATACGCTCAGCTCGTTCATCTTGCTGTTCAGCATTTTTAAAGTATCCCGGTCATTAACCGGGAGCGACATTCCATTCAATGCAAATTGTTTGATCATGCGTTTCACAAAAAAACTTTTTTCGCCTGTCAAAGTTTTTGCTTCGGCAGCTTCGGAATAATTTTTAATCGCGCTGTACAATTTTTCGTTTTGCAAAAGTTCATCCGTCAGTGTTCCGAACTTCGCCATCATTTCACCTGCCGCATCGCGGATGTTTTTATCGGTAGAAGTGCTTGCTATCAATTCATTTACAGATGCAAATTTCTGGAGCGTATTGTAAATTTCATCCAGCGGCATCATTGTATTGGCAAATGTGCGTGTGCCATTGTCTGCCGTTCCGATCTGGGCCAGCAGCATTATCACTTTATTTTCCGTGTACATCGCGGAGGTTTTGATCACTTCCACATTCACTTTCGCAAAATCAAAAAGCTGGTCCGATTCAGGCATCAATGGATTGTGAGACGAAAGCGCAGGCTTCTCATCAGGCAATGCTGGTTTGGGTATACCAATCGCTTCGTTCTGTCGCACAATGAAGATCAAAGCAACGCAGCCGGAAAGAAATAAAAATCTCGCAGAATTTTTCATAGGGTAATGCTTTCCTGCAAGTTAGGGAAAAAAGGAAAAGGGGAAATTAGGAAATTAGGAAAATGGAAAATAAGAAATTAGGAAAATGGGAAAATGGGAAAATGGGAAATAGGGAAATAGGGAATTGGGAAATAGGGAATTGGGAAGCCAGAGAAATAAGAAATCAGGATATAATAAAATTAGGAAATTGAGAAATCCGGGGTCGTGTCGCAGTTTAAAACTTCACCCCTGAGTTTCTTAATTTCCTATTTCTTCTCTAAGGGAATATTATCTACAAAAGCAATATTCTTCCCGTTCGGACTGATTGCCATACGCGTGATCCTGTGCAAGCCATTTTTGCTGAGGTCGGCAACTTCCTGCCATTGAGTGCTTTTTCCGATAGTCCAGCTGAAAATTTTCGCGTCTTTGGCCATGAGGATATGTCCGCATTGATCGGCTACAAAATCCTGGCTGCCGGCAAGACATGGAACAGGCGAAAATGCAGTATTGCCTTTTATGTCCCAGCTATGTATAGAGAAAGATGAATCAACATTCATCTTCGTGTAAAGCAGCCATTTTTTCTTTTTCCAGCTATACGATTGCAATGCGCGGCCGACATTTTTTTCAACGGCAGTTCCGGGGGCGCCTGTGCTGACGTTGACGCAAATCAAATTCATAGGCTCCGGCAAGACGCACAGGAAAATCAGGTCCGTATTAAACCATCTTGAATATGCGATATTTTTTATTTCCGGGAACATCAGCTCAGATGGTTTGCTGATTGTGTCATAGCGGCTCAGATCATATTTCCATAAACGCTGAGTGGAATCAGGCTCAACAACCACTGCCGAAAAATAATGGCTGCCGGGAATAAATTCGGGAGAATATTCGCTCACTTTGGTTTGGGTGAGCCTGAGCGAAACGTGCTCAGAAAGATTATAGCTGAAAATATCTGTTTGGCTGCTGTCACGCTGTGAAGTCCATAACATGCTTTTACTATCCGCGGAAAAAAACGGTTGGTTATCATAGCCGGGATTGTTGCTGATGTTTTTTCCGTTATCCTGATCAATGTACGAGTTCTTGGAAGTATAAGAAAAAAGCCAGACTTCTGACTCAGGAAGCTGTGCATTAACCGGAATGAAAAAATGAATAGTAAAAAAAGCAAGTAGAAGTTTCTTCATTTTGGAGATTCATTATTTTTTTTCATGTATGCAGAAAGTTCTGCGGGCATTTCCGGATCATCCGCAATTTTGGCCTGTTCGGATGTCGTTTTATTCTGGCTGAGCTTGAACTTTCCTTCGAGAGTTGTCACTTCAATTTCAAAAGCGCTGATGCCTTTCATCATCCCTGAAATATATTCCGATGGAAGATTGTCCCATTGCTTTTTATATCCCGGATCAAAATTCATGATCGTTTCCTGCAAAATTCCAGATTTTTCCTCTTCGCTGTTTAAAAAACGGATCGTTCCTGTTGCGTGCACTGCGATATAATTCCACGTCGGAACATTTTCTTTTTTCTCATAATGCGAAGGAGAAATGTACGCGTCCCGGCCGCTGAAAATGACAATCACCTGCCCCGTTTTTTGCAGCATTGCGGCATGCGGATTGGCTTTGGCAAAATGGCTCACAAGAATTATTTTTTTCTCTTCTTCACGAACTATAAAAGGTAAATGTGTTGCCTGAGGAGCTTCCGGCCCGTTGCTGCAGATTACTGCAAGTGGGTGCGCACGCATAAATGCAAGAAGATCATCATGATTTTCATTCCGAAAATAAGACGGGATATACATATATGTAAATCTAACTTTTTTAAAGCAGAATAAGCGGGTAGAAAAATTTCCAGTTAGTGTCACAGTTTGAAACTTCAAGACCTGAGATTCTGATTTAAAACCGGATTACTGTTTTGTGCTTATCTTTAGAAGAATGAAAAAAATAATTTTTCTCCTCCTCGTCATTCCTCTTGCGCTTATTTCCTGTAAAAAAGGCGAAGACGAAGAAATGCCTTCGATACAGATCATCACTCCTCTTAACGGTTCGCAGGCGAATGTATATGATACACTGCATGTGCGCATTCACGTCGCGGACAACAGGCAGCTTGAAAGTATGCACGTTCAGCTTTTGACCACGCAGTTGACACCGGTTCTTCCTTCCATCTCTATTCCTGTGGAAGGAATATCGTACGACGTTGTGTTTGATTATGTGATCAGCAATTTCAGGATGGCTTCTGATAATTATTACCTCGCTGTCGATGTTTCCGATGGCAATAATCTTGCACGCGCTTATTGCAATATTTATGTGACAGGTGTTCCGAGAGTGTTGAATGGTTTTTTTGCCGCAACAATACCTACACCCGGAACTTTAACTGTTTACAAAGGCGACACTTCATGGATGGCTTCGCAGTTTACTTCTTATCCAAGTGATTTTACCGATATGGCTGTGAGCGATTACTGGCAGCAGGTTTACACGAATGGAATTTACACAGGTCCGTTAAAAGCAAGCAGCATCGACGGAGCAACGAGTGGATTTTCCATTCAATCTATCGCCGGGCCAACACCGTATTGGGGACCACTGTCAATAAAAGGGCCGAAACTTTGGGTAGCATATTATGCCAATGGACTTTTTAAATCACTTGACCAGGTTGCTAATCCTTCTTTTTCCTCCGCTACCAGTCTTAATTATTTCCCTGATCTATCTTTGCAATCGGGCAATCGCGTTTTTACAGTGCAGCGTCTTATTTCGAATAACAGCCAGATCATGGTAGTGTACAGCACTGCAGGCGGAGGATTGCAGGAATGTCCGATACCTGCAGATCCGGTTGCGATTTTTGAAAGAAGCGCGGATGAGATTTATGTGATTGGAAATTCAGGCGGCCAGGGATTCCTGAATATCTATGATTATGGCACCAATGGTTTCTGGCAACCTATCGCATTACCTGCAGGGACTGTCAACTGTGCAACGCAAGTAGATGCGGGCACACTTCTTATTGGAATGAGCAATGGGAATGTGTACAAATTCACTTACAACCCGGTTGGATTGCTGACATGGGCATCCGGAATTAATCCGGCAGTGCTTCGTTACGATGATGTGAATGCAGAAGTTTATTCAGCGGAAGGATCAAATGTGAAGGTGTATGACTATACGGCCTTTGCATTGCTGCATACTATTGCGATCCCGAATGCAGTGGAGGATTTAGAATTGTGGTTTAATCGCTAGCGGAATTGCGATGTACGAATTACGATGTACGATTATTTGTGATGTATGATGTGTCTTTTAAATCGTAATTCGTACATCGTAATTTTTTTTTCTCATTCCACTTCATGCACAACACCCATTTTGCAGAATTTTTCAATTCTTTCGTTGACGAGCGTTGCTGTTTTTTTCGCTTTCAATTCTGCGAGATTTTTAAGAACTGTATTTTTTACTGTCGCGAAAATTTCATCCCAGTTTGCATGAGCTCCGCCTACCGGCTCTTTGATAATGCCGTCGATCAGGCCTTGTCCGAGCATATCTTCGCCTGTTAGCTTCAATGCTGCTGCTGCTTGTTCTTTGTGATCCCAATTTCTCCAGAGGATCGAGGAGCAGGATTCAGGAGAGATCACCGAATACCAGGTGTTTTCCAGCATCAGCACGCGGTCGCCGATTCCTATTCCTAGCGCGCCGCCGGATGCGCCTTCACCAATAATGATACAAATTACCGGAACTTTTAAGCGGGCCATTTCCAGAAGATTTCTCGCGATGGCTTCACCTTGTCCACGCTCTTCAGCTTCCAATCCCGGAAATGCACCCGGTGTATCGATCAACGTAATGACAGGCTTATTAAATTTCTCAGCAAGTTTCATTAACCGAAGCGCTTTGCGATAACCTTCAGGATTCGGCATTCCGAAATTATGAAACTGTCGCAGCTTTGTATTACGGCCTTTTTGCTGGCCGATGAACATCACCGATTGTCCGTCCACCATTCCGAATCCGCCGAGCATGGCTTTATCGTCTTTCACTGTACGATCACCGTGAAGCTCGATGAATGTTTCTCCGGCGAGCGCTTTGATATAATCTAATGTATATGGACGATCAGGATGACGGGAAACCTGTACGCGTTGCCACGGAGTAAGCTTTCCGTAAATCTCTTTTCGTTTGGATGAAATTTTCTCTTCAATCTCTGCCAGCGATTTTGATACATCCACACCACTTTTTTCAGCGGTCTGAATCATTTTATCGCGCAGCTCAGAAAGCTCCTGTATTGGTTTCTCGAATTCAAGATAATTCATCAAAAGCCCTTTTTAGTAAGGTGACAAAGGTAATAAAAGGCGGGAAAATTCACGATTGAAAATGACTCAATTCATTTAATCTGTATCTCAGTGGTTTTTGCGACACGGCAAAAGATATAAGTGATACAACCACATCTTTAATTGAATCTTTGAATTTTGAATCCTTGAATTTTGAATCTTTGAATATCTTTAGCAAATGATCCTTTACCCGAACGCAAAAATTAATCTCGGCTTGCATGTGATAGAAAAACGTGCGGATGGTTTTCACACGATTGAAACAGTTTTTTGCCCTGTAATGTGGCAGGATATGCTTGAGGTTTTGCCTGATGCGACGAAAGCGAGCGGTGTTACTTTTTCTTCAAGTGGAATTCCTATTCCGGGAAATGCGCAGGATAATCTTTGTGTGAAAGCGTATGAGCTGATCTCAAAAGATTACCCGATGCCGGCGGTGAAAGTTCATTTGCATAAAATTATTCCGATAGGAGCGGGGCTGGGCGGCGGTTCTTCAGACGCGGCTTTTTTTATCAAAGCGTTGAATGAAATTTTCGAATTAAATCTTGCGTGGGGCGAGCTGCACCATTACGCAAAACAATTGGGCGCTGATTGTTCTTTTTTCATTACCAACAGAACAATGCTCGCAGAAGGAAAAGGCGATCAGCTGGAATCGATCAATGTTTCTCTGAAAGGATTTCATGTAGCAATTGTTTATCCGGGAATTCATGTAAGCACAGCTGAAGCATACGCAGGAATTACTCCTGCAAAACCTCCTGTCGCGCTTGAGAATTTAATTGTGGAAACGCCGTTAGAAAGCTGGAAGGATGTTCTTATAAATGATTTCGAGAAAACTATTTTTGAAAAATATCCCGCGATAAAAGTATTGAAAGAAAAAATGTATGCAGCAGGAGCGATGTATGCGGCAATGAGCGGAAGTGGTTCTGCAGTGTATGGGATTTTTGAGAAAGAAATTGATCTGCAGAATTCTTTTGAGGGTGAATTGATCTGGCAGGGAGATTTGTAAATGCAACACGGATGACACGGATTGTACGGATAAAAGCAGATTATTTTATCCTTTAAAATCCGTTTTATTATTCCCTTACTTCGGTGCTTTCCTCAGCATATAAATGGCGATGATAGAGAAGATCGCAATGGGAATCCACATAGCTACGTAAGCGGGCAATACTCCTGTTTTTGCGTACGAGTCGAACCATTGCATGAAGAAAATAAAAATAAAGCTCAGCGAGATGCCCACACCGAGATGCCTTCCAGTGCCGCCGCGTGATTTCCTGCTCGAGACCGCCACGCCGATAATTGTCAGCACGAATGTCGCGAACGGATAGGCTATGCGCCTGTGCTTTTCAATTTCATAAAGCTGCACATTATCTGAGCCTTTCATTTTTTCATTCTCGATAAAATGATTGAGCTCTATAAACGTCATGCTTTCCGTTCTGTTTTCGGCCCGTGCAAAATCTTTCGGGTTGAGATTAAAAGTGGTGTCGATCCGCGCCCCTTTTACCAGGCGTTCGTGCTTTCCGTCAATAAAACGCACTGTATAATCGAGAATGCTCCAGCGGCTTTTAATACTGTCCCATTTGATCTGGCGCGCGGATAATTTGGAGAGCATATGTGTGCCGCGTATTTTCTCTACGGTAAAACGTTCACCGGTATTTTCAACGCTGTTGTAGCTTTCCATATACACAAAAACGCCCGGTGCAACCTGCCGGTGAATGTCGCGGCCGGTGAATGAATAATTATTGTCAATGTATTTCGACATAAAATCCAGGCGTGTTTTATTGGCGATCGGAATGAGGTAATTATTCAGGAAAAGCGAAGTGAGAGCAATAACAGTTGCGCCGATCATATACGGCCGGAGCAAACGGTTAAAGCTGATTCCCGAGCTCAGCAACGCTACGATTTCAGTGCGTGATGCAAGACGTGAAGTGAAAAAGATAACTGCGATGAATGTAAAAAGGTGACTGAAAAGATTGACGAAGTACGGAACGAAGTTGAGGTAATAATCAAAAATAATTTCGCCAATGGTAACTTCCGGCTGAAGAAAGTCTTCAATCTTTTCAGAAATATCAAAAACGATTACAATGAGAATAATCAGCAATATGGAAAGGAAGAATGTTCCGAGAAATTTTCTCAGAATATACCTGTCCAGTATTGATAAACCAAACTTCATAATTAGTTTTTAGTTTGAAGTTTTCAGTTCGGAGTGTTGGGATTTCTCCGAACTAAAAACTCCGAACCAAGCACTATGCTATAATCTTCTTTCTAAATCAGGCACAATATTCTTTTTCCATTCCACAAAGCTGCCGTCGATAATTTTTCTTCTTGCTTCTTTTACAAGATCGAGATAAAAAGCGAGGTTGTGGATAGAAGCGATCATTCCACCGAGCATTTCTTCGCTGTGCATTAAATGGCGCAGGTATGCTTTGCTGTATTGGTGGTCAACAAAAGCCGTGCCTGCTTCATCTAAAATGCTATGATCGTTTTTCCATTTTTCATTACGCATGTTCATGATTCCATTCTTCGTGAAGAGCACACCATGACGTGCATTCCGTGTCGGCAGCACACAATCAAACATATCTATTCCCAAAGCGATGCATTCGAGCAGGTTCACAGGAGTTCCTACGCCCATTAGATATCTCGGCTTTTCTTTCGGGAGGATGTCGGTCACAAGGTTTGTTAACTCATACATCATCTCCGCAGGTTCACCTACAGAAAGCCCGCCGATCGCATTCCCTTCACGGTTTTGCTCCGAAATAAATTCCGCAGAAGCTTTGCGCAGATCTTTGTAAGTGCTTCCCTGAACGATCGGAAACAGCGCCTGGTTGTAACCGTATTTCGGTTGCGTGGAATCAAATTGTGTAATACAGCGCTTCAACCAGCGATGTGTAAGATCCATCGATTTTTTCGCCGCGTCATATTCGCAGGGATACGGTGTGCATTCATCAAACGCCATGATAATATCCGCGCCGATTGAACGCTGAATATCCATCACACGTTCGGGCGTGAAAATATGTTTTGATCCGTCGATGTGCGATTTAAACTCCACGCCGTCTTCATTCAGCTTCCTGCGATGTGAAAGTGAATACACCTGGAAGCCGCCGCTGTCGGTGAGAATCGGTTTATCCCATCCGTTGAATTTATGAAGTCCGCCGGCCGTTTCAAGCACTTCAAGTCCGGGACGCAAAAAAAGATGGTAAGTATTGCCCAGGATAATCTGCGCTTTGATGTCAGCATCGAGCTCGCGCTGGTGCACTGCTTTTACTGTTCCCGCAGTTCCGACCGGCATGAAGATCGGTGTTTCAATTTCACCGTGGTCGGTAGTTATTTTTCCCGCCCGCGCCTTGGAGTTGGGATCAGAATGGTGCAGCTCAAATTTCACGAGGGCAAAGATAAGGGGAATGTGCTAATCTGCCTGTGCTTCCGGTTTAACCGGGTCGGCAGACGGGGGGGGGGTGCTAATTTGCTAATGTGATTAATGCGCTGATCGTACTTTCATTAACACATTATCAAATTAATCACATTATCAAATCAGCACCCTACCTTACTTCCTTTTATCAAGACCGATGCTCACTTTGATCAGCTTGGTCTCTGCGTCATTGAACAGAAAATAAACGTAGAGCCCATTTTGTGCCATTCTGAAATTGTGGTCAGTGTAGCTTTCTGTTTCTTTCCATCCTTTTAATCCCTTACGCATTTGGGCGGGTGTCATTTCGGCGGACACTGTGAGATTACCGATCTTCATTTTGCCTTTGTAAGCTCTGGTAGGGGCGAGGCTTGCAGGATCGGAAGGGAGGGTGATATAAAACTGGATCTCGGAAATAGTTCCACTTCCTTTTTCCCCGACTTTCGGCTCGAACAGCACGACTGAAAGATCGTCGTAGGTATGTGTGATGTTATAACCGTCTTTTGAACGATCTTCAGGCCCCAGTGCTTTTTCGCATGCAGCAAGTTGCCATACAGGAATCATTTTCACACTATTGATCGTGAATTTCCCTTTTTTAACCGTCACATTCATTCCTGACGGTGTAACGTTGTTGAAAGAGGTAAAAAGCAAAAAAAGGAGGGCGAACGGGGTAAAAAGAAGGGATTTTTTCATATTGCGGAATGGGTTTGTGGTTGATAAAGGTATTAATTCGTTTTGTCCGGCGCAATAAGCCATTTGCCGTAAGCAGGACAACCGCTCTTTGTTAATTACTTTGTTAGTTACGGATTTCGGATAGCGCGATCCGCCGGTAGCGATGAACCTACTTTTGCAGGGTATGTTGCAACAATTGACCGCTTTTTCTGTGGGTATGATAATTTTCTGGGCGTTCGCGGCCGGTCTGCTGGTTCAGCTGTTTTACCATTTCTGCTTTTTTATGCGCGTAGGCCGGTATAAGCATGGAAAGCGTGCCGAAAATCTTCCTCCTGTTTCTGTGATCATTTGCGCGAGGAATGAGGATGATAATCTGACACAAAATCTGCCGCTCATCTTCAACCAGGATTATCCTGATTTTGAAGTGGTGGTGGTAAACGATTGCTCTTACGATCTGACCGGTGATGTGCTGGAAGAATTCGGCAAGAAAAACCCGAAGCTGAAAATTGTTACCATCAAAGAAGATGAATATTACCAGCACGGAAAAAAAGTGGCGGTGATGATGGGAATAAAAGGCGCGAAGCATGAACATCTTGTGCTTACAGATGCGGATTGCCGCCCTGCCGGTGATCAATGGCTGCGGAAAATGGCTTCTGATTTTGATGAACCGACGGAAATCATCCTTGGTTTCGGTCCGTATGAAAGAGCAAAAGGACTTTTGAATAAGCTCATCCGTTTCGACGCTTTTTTTATTGCGCTTCAATACCTTTCCTATTCGCTGGGAGGTGTAACGTATATGGGCGTGGGGCGGAATCTTGCTTACCGGAAAGAATTATTTTACCGTAAAAAAGGATTCGCATCACATTACCATATTCAGTCGGGCGATGATGATCTTTTTGTGAATGAAGCGGCGACCAAAACCAACACGCGCATTGAGCTTGACCCGGAAAGTTTTTGTTATTCGGCGGCAAAAAAAACCTTGCGGGAGTGGTGGTTCCAGAAAAAAAGGCATTTGCAGACCAGCCACAAGTATAAGTTTTCGCATAAATTTTTGCTGGGTTTATACTTCATCAGCCAATGGATTTTCTGGGGTTGTTTTGTAGCTGCTTTGGTGCTTGGGTTTCAGCCTTATATTGTGCTTGGGGGTTTTGTGCTTCGTCTTTCCATTCAAATGCTTATCTTTAATTTCGCAATGACACGAATGGGTGAGCGCGATCTGCTTCCGCTGGCCCCGATTATGGAATTATTCTTTATGCTATTCTATCCCGTTATCAGTATCTCCCGAATTTTTCAACGAAAGCGTAAATGGAATTGAGCGAACACGACAATTTATCGGATAAAGCCTTGTATGACTACAAGCTTGTTAAGCGGGCTCTCGAACATGCCGATCAGAAAGCGTATGCCGAGCTGATGGGCCGTTATCGCGATTCCGTTTATTATATGTTGCTCAAAATGGTGAATAACAAGGATGATGCCGAGGATTTAACTGTTGAAGCATTCGGAAAAGCGTTCAAAAGGCTGAGCCAGTACACGCCTAATTTCGCTTTCAGCACATGGCTGTTCCGTATTGCCACAAATAACTGCATTGATTTTATCCGCCGTAAAAGAAAAAATACTTTTTCCATTGACCAGCCAATGGAAGATGATGAGGGCGGTGAAATGGTGATGGACCTGCGTTCAGATACGCTCGATCCGGAGCAGCACATTATGAAAAAACAAAAAATCATGATGCTGCGCGAATTGGTGGATAAGATGAAGCCGCGTTACCGCACACTTATTGAAATGCGGTATTTCCAGGAGCTTTCTTATGAAGAAATTGCCGATCAGCTCGAGCTTCCGCTTGGAACGGTAAAAGCCCAGTTATTCCGGGCAAGAGAATTTCTGTACAATGTTCTCAAAAATACGCAGGGTAAAATCTAGCTGAATCGTTGTAAATAGTGA
The DNA here is from genome assembly GCA_030855855.1 of Bacteroidota bacterium. Classification (GTDB taxonomy): domain Bacteria; phylum Bacteroidota; class Bacteroidia; order Palsa-965; family Palsa-965. The sequence goes on from JALYQL010000334.1 coordinate 16,429, forward strand.
TTTACGGAAGATTAATAAGCACAATTATTTATTCCGCGTCAATAATTTGAGACCTTTGTATTAAGATTTGCACCGCACACCATAAAATCATCATTTCCTGACAATGTCAAAAGATTTTGCATCCATTGCTCATTATTTCCCTGAATTAACCAAGGGCCAGGTAGCACGTTTTACGCGGCTTTTCGACGTTTATAATTTCTGGAACAGCCAGATCAATGTGGTTTCGCGCAAAGACATGGACAATTTTTACCTGCACCATGTGCTCCATAGCCTTGCAATTGCGAAAGTTATCCAGTTCAAGCCCGGTTCTGAAATTCTTGACGTAGGCACCGGCGGTGGATTTCCGGGAATTCCATTGGCAATCATGTTCCCCGAAGTGAAATTTCACCTCGTCGATTCGATCGGCAAAAAGATAAAAGTAGTGAGTGAAGTGGCGAACGCGCTTCAGATGAAAAATGTAACCTGGCAGCAGACACGCGCGGAGGAGATCCGACACCAGTACGATTTTGTCATTGCCCGCGGAGTAACAAAATGGAACGACCTGCACAGCTGGACAGCACGCGTGATCAAGAAAAAAAATGATCATGAGCTTCCAAATGGCTGGATACTTTTAAAAGGCGGCGATCTGAAAGAAGAATTCCGGCTTGCCACCCGTAAAATGGTAGAATACCCGATCAATGATTATTTCGAGGAAAGTTTTTTCGAAACGAAGCGGGTAATCTTCATTCCTAATGCACCTGCGAGCGAACGGTAAAAAGATTACCGATTACCGGATTACCAATTACCGGATTACCAATTGGATTGATTTCCGACCTGTATGCAGTCTTGGGTTAACCGGGAGCACAGGCAGGAATCGGGCGGTAAAGTGATAGGAATTTACATCTCCGAAAACTTATACGATTTGTGATACATCAGTCTTAACGTGAGGCCAACTGAGCTGTGTTCGAATGATTGGGCATATCCCTGCGGTCTGAAACTTTCGATCTTCATAAAAGGAGAGAAGCCGTATTTGTAATAACCTTCCCAATGAATCGTCCACGTAGCATGATTTTTTGAGGAACCTCCCCAGATGCTGTACATTCCCAGGCCTATTTTTCCATTCACTTCATTCATTGTTGACAGGTTTGCATTTGAAGTGATGTCAAAATTGTAAGTGTAATCAGCCCCGACCAGCACATTCACTACGCGGGCAAAACAAATCCCGTTCTTCTTTTTATTATCGAAAGTAAAAAGATCAAATTTTGTAGTCAGTCCGGCACCAATCCCATTCATCGTGTATGGCGAAGCAGCTATCGGCGATTCAGTGGAAGTGGGAAAAGTTCCGCGGTGCTGAATAAAAAACAATTCCGGATAAAGCACATGTTTTAGCTGGTGTGTTATTCCGATTGCAAAAGAATTTCCTTCTGCAGCACGGTACGCAGAAGCATCATAACGTGTGTTCTCGATGAAATTATAAGAAGCTGTAATGCCTATGTTCTTCTTTGTTCTTACGTAATGCTGAGCATTTGCAGTAAAGAAAAGAAACAGGAAGGGTAAGAAGAGTAGGGTTTTCATAGTAGCGGTTTGAAATATTATAACTCTTAGTATTGAAAGATATTGCCCAAGAGAACAATTAAGCAGTTTGTCAGGAGTAATTACTGCTATGACAACGGAACCGGGCGGAACGTTGCTTGTGGTTTTGAAAGAAATTAAATGACGCGCTTTTATATATAATTACCCCGGTAGGGAAAAGATACATTTAAATAAAAACAGTTCAGTGGAGAGCAGCCTGGGACCATTTAATCCCGCTCTATAACCAATTACAAATCACTTCCATCCTTGTGACAGAAAAATTATACGGCCTGGCTGGATTTTCTACCTTTCCAGCGTATTAAAATCAACATCCCCGGTTGTTTTTAAATTCTAATGCTGCGGTATGAAACACAGGATATTTTTCTTTTCACTATTTCTTATTACTACAGGAATACAAGCCCAGATTTATATTGGAATCAGTGGTGGTTACGGGATCCCATTTGCAAAGGAACGTGTTGGTAGCGTTATACAATGGGATTCAGCTTATCATTCGGTAACATCGGTAATGGGAAGTTATGGTGCCGGACAGCATTATACATTGTATGGGGGTTATTCTCTGAATGAAAATATTGGCGTTGAGCTGGGTGCAAATTATTTATCAGGAAAAAAATATACTTCTGCTTATGCGAACAATTATAATAATTACTCTTACAACTATGAGAGCCAGGTGAAATCCCTGAGGTTGGTAACTTCCCTGCGTTTCACATTCGGGAAAAAGAGGATTAATTATTATTTCAAAAGCGGAATTGTTTCTGGTTTGTTTTCTCAAATTCGGACAAATTCGGCCCAGGTAAGAGGACAGGAACATACAGTTTGGATAAGCAAAGCGTATGGAGGAATTATGCTTGGCGTTGCAGCATCAGCAGGCGCAAATTTTGCCGTCAATAAAAAACTTTCATTATTTCTTGAGGCAAATTCTATCGGAATGCATTGGGCAGCGCTGAAGAGAAAAACAATAAAATATGAGATAAACGGAGTTAACAATTTAAGCACGTTGCCAGCCAGTCAGCCTTACAGTACCAATGAAGGGAAACAATATTTACCAATGAGCGCTGTCGGACTCTCAATTGGTCTCCATTTTAATTTCTGAAACTTATGAGAACAATTGTACTGATTCTTGCACTCATCATTTTACCTTTTGCCACGCACTGCCAGAATTTCTATTGCGGAATTCATACTGGTTATTCTTTGCCTTTATCACGTACAGTTCTGGCGCGTATTTCCACTATGTCAGAGGACGTTGTCGTTTATGGTGGATTTGGGAAAGGATGGAATTTTTCAGCGTATGGTGGATATTCTATCAACGAGCGGCTTGGTATTGAGCTGGCTGCAAATTATCATAGTAGTGCCGGGTTTTATTATACGAATGATAATAATTACACATCATATTCTCCTGACGATGGTCTGAATCAATTACAAATTAATTATTTCGCAATTTCTCCAACTATACGCATAAAGTCTGGTGGCGAAAATCAGCGTTTTTATTTGAAGCAAGGAATATCATTTGGAGTCGGGAACCGCTACGAGCATAAGAGCATGATAGGGTATGACGGTGGCTATCAATTCACAAAAAGCGGGGGAATAAGCTACGGACTTACTTCGGCGTTTGGCATTACCGGAAAGCTCTCTGATCACGTTTCTGTTTTTGGCGAACTGAATTGCATCTACATGAACTGGGCGCCGACAAAAGGAAAATATACTAAAGGAACAATTTATGGTACGGACATGCTTTCGGCTATGACGGTTAACGAGCGTGAAGTTGTTTATGTGGATAATCTTTCAGGGCATGTGCTTCCTGAAATTCAAGCGCCATCCGATCAACCCTCACAACAATCCAAAACTTATTCACCACTCAGCGGAGCAGGATTATCGGTTGGTTTGCATGTAAATTTTTGATTTTAGATTAAGTGATTTTAGATTTTAGATCGAAAAGAAATATTAATCTAAAATTACTCATTCTGAAAAATTGTAGAATGGATAGTTCCTCACTTAGCCTGCAGAAGTCCTTAAAAAACAATTACAAAATCACCCGGATACCAAATCCAACACTCAATCACCAATCGGCAATCACTAAATCTACAATTCCCTTCTACACTAATTCTCCCTGGAATTGCAACCTGCTCAAACTCCTGTAAAGTCCGTTGTCGATCGCGATAAGTTCATCATGCGTTCCTGATTCTACTACCACACCTTTTTCAATCACCATAATCTTATCGGCGTTGCGGATGGTGGAAAGACGATGGGCGATGACGAAAGAAGTTCTGCCAACCATCAGCTGGTCTAATGCTTCCTGCACGAGACGTTCGCTTTCTGAATCGAGGGAAGAAGTGGCTTCGTCGAGAATGAGGATTGCAGGATTTTTAAGAACGGCGCGGGCAATGGCGATGCGCTGGCGTTGTCCGCCGGAAAGTTGAATGCCGCGGTCACCGACTTTTGTTTCGAATTTATCAGGGAAGCTTTCGATGAAAGAAAGTGCGTTTGCTTTTTTGGCGGCTTCGATAATTTCTGCTTCGGTTGCGCCGGGCATTCCGTAAGCGATGTTCTCGCGGATGGTTCCGGCAAATAATAAAACATCCTGCGGAACGATGGCCATGTTCTCGCGCAGTTCCGTGAGATCATATTCGCGTGCGTCTTTTCCGTCGAAGGAAATTTTTCCTTTGTCAGGATCATAAAAGCGGAGGAGCAATTGTGCGGTTGTAGATTTTCCTGACCCGCTTGGCCCGACGATGGCGACTGTTTCTCCCGGTTTTATGTCGATGCTGATATCGTGCAGCACGGTGAATTCTTTTCGTGTCGGGTAAGAAAATGCGACGTGCTCGAAAGTGACTTCGCCTTTTAATTTCAGGTTTCCGCGAACACGGTTTTCATTGGCGTTGACGCCTTCGATCTGTTCTCTCAATACTTCAAAGACACGATCGGAAGCGCCCATTGCACGTTGGATCTGCGAAAATTGCTCTGATATTCCACCGAATGATGCCGATATAAAAACAGTGTAAAACAGGAACGATAACATTTGCGCAGCTGTCAGCTCATCGCTTAATGTCATTTGTACGCCCACCCAAACCATTGCGATCATTGATCCGAATAAACAGAAAATGATAAACGAGAAGAAAAACCCACGCGATCTTGCAAAACGAATCGCCTGGTCAACAATCGACAACGTTACTTTTGTGTAGCGGTTTATTTCATATCCTTCATTCGTAAATGATTTTACATTAGCAATTCCCTGCAGACTTTCATTGACAATAATATTCGATTGGCCGATCTGTTCCTGCACCGATTTGGAATGTTTGCGCAATCTTTTTCCGAAAAAGACGGTGATAAATGCAACAGGTGGAATAATTGCAAGCATAATCAACGCAAGCTTTCCTGAAATGAGACTGATGATCGTTACGCCGCCGATGATGATGATCAGCTGACGAAGAAATTCTGCAATCCCTGTCGTCAGTGTATCGCCGATCTGGGAGATGTCGCTGCTGAGACGTGTGCTTAATTCTGCCGCCTGGTTTTTAGAAAAGTAGGTCATTGGCATTTTCAGCATTTGCGCAAATGTATCTTGCCTTAACTTGGCCAGCATATTTTCTGTCGCCTGCGAAAACGTAAGCACGCGGAAAAATGAAAAGACAGATTGCAGTGCAAATAAAACGAGCAATTGAAGCCCGACGGCATTTGAAGCGATAAGCAAGCGTTGTTTTGCATCCGCATTCAGATATGCATCATCACCACCAACATTTGAAAACAGCGAAGACATGTCAGGCGAAGCTTTCCCGCTGATAATTCCCATGAGCTCGCCCATTAATCGTGGAAAAATCAACGCAGTCGCCGCAGTGAGTCCGAGGAAAACCAGCCCAAGGAAAAACTTCCAGCGATGTGGCCCCATGTAACGGAATAAGCTTGCAGATCTTTTAAGGGTTTCTTTCGTAATCTTCGCCTTCGGCATCTCTTCTTTTCCGTCGTCTTTTACCGAAAATGTTCGTTTTTTGGCCATTTGATATTATAATGTGTGCAAAAGTACTTTTTATAGAGAGACGATTGAAGGGAGCATCGCTTAGGAAACGAAGCCTCTTTTCGTTCCCGGTGCTGTTTTCTATGTCGTTTTGGGTGCAAGTTTCATTGTATTTGCCTGAAACTTATATTTTTGCATTAGAATTGGCTTGAAAATCAGCTATTTGAATAATTTTTCCACTAAGATTTGGAGCAATCCCAGATTCCCTTATCTTTGCAGTCCTATTAAAAATCAGTATTACAATGGCACAACGTACCTATCAACCTTCAAAACGCAAGCGCAAGAACAAACATGGCTTCCGCGAACGTATGGCATCAGCAAATGGTCGCCGTGTAATTGCAGCCCGTCGCAAGCGTGGCCGTCGTAAGTTGACCGTTTCCAGCGAGAGCACACATAAATAATTACCGGGTAGCAATTACCGGATCACCAATGACCAATGAAAAAAGGTTCTCAGCTATGGGGACCTTTTTTCATTGGCAGGAATGAAAGCGGATTTTATTGAACGGTCAGCTTTGGTAATTGAACGCCATTTGTTCGGACACGAAGAATTAATTTGTATTTAATTCATGCGGCCCCATCACCACCTCTTCCACCTCTTCGGTTGCATTCGCTTCTTCTACCAACGCATAAAGTTCCTGCTCTGTCACCGAAATGTTTTTTACCATTACAGAACCGAGGTAAAAGGAGATGATTCCTGTTACTGCTGAAAAAACTCCATACAAGGCGGAATTTCTTGCGTCTCCGTAAGTATAACCTTGTGAATTTAAATGCATCAAAAAAAACAGCCCGGTTAGCAGGAAGGTGAGCCAGAATAGCAGGATGAGTGTATGGTTCGGAGGATTGCCTTCTGTATTTTTTTCGTAATTAACAGATTGCTGCGTTTCACGATTGATCTCGTTCAGAATAGTGTATGGAATAAATAAATTTCCTAATGGGATGAACCAGCTATAGATTGCTCCTTCAGCGTTGTAAGCAAGGCCTTTGATTCCGAGATGATGCAGGTTCTGGTACGCTCTTTTCATCCACATCATGAACAGGATTCCTGTGATGGCGAATATTCCAAATCCAATCAGCGTAACAGGAGTCATCCAGTGATTTACCGGCGCCCAATTGTAATAATATTCAGTATCTGCTTTTTCCGAAATAATGAAATAACAAATGCCGCCAAATAAAAATGCGATAAGGATAAGTAGTTTAAATCCGAAGCTCACGAACTTTGCGCGTTCCGAATTATCGGTGAAGTCGCCAAGCAATTCAAAATCTTCTTTCGCATCTTTCACAGTCTCCTGCCGTGTTACCTGGTCAACATTACCGGAAGAAATGTCAATGTACTGCTGCGCCGATAAAGCAACTTTCACTTCGTATTCCTGTGTCGCCCTGTCGAGCATTTCCGTTTCCATCGCAGATATTTTCTTCACCATTTTTGCACCGTACGACAAAGCGAAAATGGCCACGACATTGGAGATCATCGCAAATACATAATTCATTTCAATTTGAAGTATTGTTGGCTTTTGCTTCACATTAAAACTTAGTATTCCAGTAAGCAAATAGGCAAACCACCAATAATAAATGAGCGAATCCGATTTACGTTCAAATGATTGCCCGTTACGGAAACCTTCCTGCGTTTTGTTCCATATTTCTTTTACAATTTTAAGAGGCCTGACTAAATTCACAAAGGGAACAAACCATGCCCCCACAGCCCAGCCGTGAGTAAACCTGATATTTTCAATGTTTGCTTTTACGAGGTTTTTGTACGCGCGGCTCATCCACAGAAGGAAAAAAACAGCAAGCAAAACTGTGGTAAGAGAAAAGAGGAGTCCCAGGATATAGGCAACCCAGCTGGCGGGAAGCGGAATCGAATTATTCGTTGTATAAAGCCGTAGCACGGTAAAATTCACCACAAGACTCAGCAAATACAAAAAGGTCATCACCCTGAAAAGAATAATGGTGATTTGTGCCCGCAAGCGGTTCGGTGAAATATCCAGCTGTGCGAATAAGTAGGGATATCCCATTCCGCAAAAAATTAGTTGGAAGGTGGAGGAGAAGACGGTGGTGAATCAGGGCCGGAAGGTTTGTAGAAATCTTCCGGCTGCCTGTTATAATTATCCTGTGGCGGAACCGGATTTTCTACTTCCTGAACCGGATTCTCGTGTTGCTGAAATGATTGGTGCGTTTCGGTTTGATTCTGTTGTTGATGGAATTGTTCACTTTGCTGTTGTGTCACCCAAGCATAATACTGTTGCGCGCGATCCATCATATTATCTTCCATCGCGCTTATTCTTTTAATCATCATCACCGCAAGAAAACCCGCAAACAAATAACCAAGTGTGCTTAAAGCGGAAAAAAGATACCCCGTCTCCAAATTGTTTGACCGCACTATCAAATTGGCGATGATAGAAACAAACCATGAAAGAACCCACATCGCCCACCACCAGCCGGTGATATTATCTTCTTCCTTCTCATAATATTCTCCGTTCTTCCTGAAAGCATTTTGAGTTTCGTTCCAGATATCGCGTATGATCTGAAATGGCCAGACCCAGCTCAGTATCGGAATAAACCATGCGCCTGCTGCCCAACCTTCGCTGTGACGTAAATTCCTCGAGCCGCCTTTGTGTAAATTGTGATACGCTCTCCGCATCCACATAATAAAAAACACAATCAGCACGATGTCGACAATGAACCTCAGGAGAATGATCAAACCATCACCGAGAATCATCATGCGGCTGGTGTCCATGGAGGCACTTGTTCGAAAGCTCACCGTGATAGCAACTTCCGCGATCACATTCAAGGCGAGAATGATCATAAAAATGCGGAACGTAAAAATCAGCCATTTGCTCCGTTCTTGATTCGAAGGAATCGGGATAAATCCTAACATAAAAGTGGAAGTTGGTAATAAGAGGAAGTGAGGGGAAATAGAAAGGGCAAATGTACGATTCCGCCGGAAATTTTCAGCGAATTATTTTTGGCCGAAAAGCCATGAACGACGCAGGATTCAAGCAGGGCGGGCAACGGAGATTTTGTTAACAGAGCGTGAAAAAGTTTTGCATTCTCCTAAGCGCTTCTTGCCGTAACTTTGCACGATTTTAAACACTCTCATGCCAAAAGATAACAGCATTAAATCCGTCCTGATCATCGGAAGCGGACCAATCATCATCGGACAAGCCTGTGAATTTGATTACGCCGGCTCGCAGGCTTCACGTTCCCTGCGCGAAGAAGGGATCGAAGTCACCCTGATCAACAGCAACCCGGCGACGATCATGACGGACAAAGTGACGGCGGATAATATTTACCTGCTTCCGCTCACGGCGCAATCGATCATCAAAATTCTTGAAAAACATAAAATTGACGCGGTGCTTCCTACTATGGGCGGTCAAACTGCGCTCAATCTCGCGTTGAAATGTGATGAGCTTGGCATCTGGAAAAGATTCGGTGTGCGTATGATCGGTGTGGATATTGACGCGATCAAAGTAACCGAAGATCGCGACCTGTTCCGTCAGCGTATGGAAAGCATCAGTGTCGATATGGCGCCTTCACATATTGCAAAATCATTTCTCGAAGGAAAAGAGATCGCGCAGCAATTCGGATTTCCATTGGTTATCCGTCCGTCATTTACACTTGGCGGAAGCGGCGGTGCAGTAGTTTATGTAAAAGAAGATTTTGATAAAGCATTGAACCGCGGGTTGCAGACTTCACCAATCCACGAGGTGCTGATTGATAAAGCGGTTTTGGGATGGAAAGAATTTGAGCTTGAATTATTGCGCGACAGCAACGATAACGTTTGCATCATCTGCTCGATTGAAAACTTCGATCCGATGGGCGTGCATACCGGCGATTCTATTACCGTCGCTCCGGCCATGACGCTTTCCGATACTACTTTCCAGCTCATGCGCACGATGGCGATCAAGATGATGCGTTCGATCGGAAATTTTGCGGGTGGATGTAATGTGCAGTTTGCAGTAAGCCCGGATAATGACGAACATATTATCGCGATTGAAATTAATCCGCGCGTATCACGTTCTTCGGCGCTTGCTTCCAAAGCAACAGGTTACCCGATCGCAAAAATTGCTTCCAAGCTTGCTATCGGATACCATCTTGATGAATTAGAAAATCAAATTACAAAAAGCACTTCCGCATATTTCGAGCCGGCGCTGGATTATGTGATCGTGAAGATTCCGCGTTGGAATTTTGATAAGTTCAAAGGTGCAAACCGTGAGCTTGGTTTCCAGATGAAATCAGTTGGTGAAGTGATGGGGATCGGCAGAAGTTTCCAGGAAGCTTTGCAGAAAGCGTGTCAGAGCCTTGAGATCAAACGGAATGGTTTGGGCGCTGACGGAAAAGAAATCACCAACCAGGCCGAATTGCTGAATGCCTTGGAACGCCCGAGCTGGAACCGCCTGTTCATGATTTATGACGCGATCAAACTTGGAATTTCTGTGAAAACAATTCAGAAGCTGACACGCATCGATCCGTGGTTCCTTAACCAGATCGAAGAGCTTGCGGCGATTGAAAAAGAAATTGAAAAATATTCCATTCATAACATCCCGCGCGACCTGATGTATGAAGCAAAGCAGAAAGGTTATGCAGATCGCCAGATCGCGCATTTGCTGCGTTGCCTTGAAAGCGAAGTATTCACCAAGCGCCGCGATGAAATGAATATCAAACGGGTGTACAAGCTCGTTGATACCTGTGCGGCTGAGTTTGAAGCAAGAACACCTTATTATTATTCGACGTTCGAAGACGAAAATGAATCGGTGCGTTCGGATAAAAAGAAAATCGTTGTGCTTGGCTCAGGTCCGAATCGTATCGGGCAGGGAATTGAATTTGATTATTCCTGCGTGCATGGTGTTTTGGCGGCTAAGGAAGAAGGATATGAAACGATCATGATCAATTGTAATCCAGAAACGGTTTCAACTGATTTTAATGTCGCGGATAAATTATATTTCGAGCCTGTTTTCTGGGAACATATTTACGAGATCATCCTGCATGAAAATCCGGAAGGTGTGATCGTGCAGCTGGGCGGACAAACTGCATTGAAGCTTGCAGAAAAATTAGAACGTTACGGAATAAAAATTATCGGCACAGATTATAAATCGCTGGATCTTGCGGAAGATCGTGGTAGCTTCTCGAATTTATTGAAAGCGAATGATATTCCGTACCCGAAATTTGGTGTGATCGAAGATGCTGACCAGGCAATTAATTTATCACGTGAGCTTGGATTCCCGCTGCTGGTTCGTCCTTCCTATGTATTGGGCGGACAAAGCATGAAGATCGTGATCAATGAGCAGGAGCTGGAGCAGCACGTGGTGAAATTGCTCAATGATATTCCGGGCAATAAAGTGTTGCTGGATCATTTCCTTGAAAATGCAATTGAAGCCGAAGCTGATGCGATCTGTGATGGAGAAGATGTATATATCATCGGCATCATGGAACATATCGAGCCTGCAGGAATTCACTCGGGAGATTCGTATGCCGTTTTGCCGCCATTTGATCTTTCAGAAAATGTAATGAACCAGATCAGGGCATACACAAAGAAGATCGCGCTCGCTTTGAATACTGTCGGACTTTTGAATATTCAATTTGCCATAAAAGAGGAAATCGTTTATATCATCGAAGCCAACCCTCGCGCGTCACGCACGGTTCCTTTCATCGCGAAAGCATATGACGAACCTTACGTGAATTACGCCGCGAAATTAATGCTCGGCACGAAGAAGGTGAAAGATTTCAAATTCAATCCGAAGAAGATCGGCTACGCGATAAAAATTCCTGTGTTCTCGTATGAGAAATTCCCTGAAGTGCAGAAAGAATTAGGTCCGGAAATGAAATCGACAGGAGAAGCGATCTACTTTATCGATGATCTGAACGATGAATTTTTCCACCAGATTTATTCGGAGCGGAATTTGTATTTGAGTAAGTAGGGATTATTCTTTCTGGGTAAGGAACCAGATGAGATCGGCCCGGTATTCCGGGTCTTTTTCATTGAAACTGACAGTGTTTTTTTCGTTGTCAATGTTGAAGAAAACTTCCGCTGCTTTATAATCATCTTCGGTTTTGCCTTAAGGCTTCGAAAAATAATTTCATCTTATTGCCGGTAACTGTTTCGTTACCCTGCGCTGCGATTATCTTTTCCATCTTATCAAGGTCGACAAACGAGATCGTATCTGATTTGCAGAATTTTTCATTTCCTGAAATGGCAATGTGATATTCTTCCGCGAGCATTGCTAAGAAATTATCACTTTCCACACCTGTGGAAGAGAGGATCATGCCATGCCCGAATCCTGATTTTTCTGCCAGGGGCACCAGCACATCAAATCCCACTTTTTTTCCATGATATATTGAAGAAATATGAAGCAGGGAAGCAGAATCTTTTTTCACTTTAGAAGCGATGCTAAGCTGTATGCTGGCAAATCCTTCCTCACGGGTGATCTGCACTTCGTTGACGGGAGTCATTGTTGTTGTGTCGGTCGCATTTTCCTGGGGACCAGAAGCACAGGCTGCGAACAGAAGAAATAGAGGGAATAATTTTTTCATAACGGGATGCGATCTAAAATAGTAATGTATAGTTTGGCAAATTACATTTAGTCCCGTAGGGGCGGATTTGATCTGAAATAGTAGTGTATAGTTTGGCAAATTACATTTAGTCCCGTAGGGACGACAGTTTTGTAAAACAAAACGAACTCCAAACATAGCCCTGTAGGGGCGAAACTTTTTCTACGCGTATTACCTTGAACGGTAAATGATATGACTTACGCCGGCAATGTATGCGTAGCGCGTGGAGAAAATGTCGCCCTTACAGGGCTTGACTTACTTTATGATTTATTGTTTACAAAAATGTCGCCCTTACAGGGCTTGACTTACTTTATGGTTTTTTGTTTTACAAAAATGTCGCCCCTACAGGGCTTGACTTACTTTATGGTTTTTTGTTTTACAAAAATGTCGTCTCTACGAGACTTGTTATTGTAACTGAACTCCTCTAAAATACAAATTCATTTCCTATCAGGTGATTTCATTCTTTTATGGCAGAAGTAAAGATCACGAAGCATTCCATTTAACAGTAATTGTCGCCCGGATATTAAAAAATGAAAAATTATTCGATTTTATCGGGTTACCTTTTGCCTTGTTAAGGTATTAACGACAAACAACCCTCTATGTCGCGCCCAGCTTCCTTTATTACTGCATGTTTTCTATTGCTACTCGCTTCTGCAAATGCTCAGAATGTTACCGGAAAAATAAAATCTACCGGTGATGCACAACTGCATGTCATCCGCCTTTTCGCAGATTCATTTCCGCAGGTTTCACTTACTTTCCAGGCTGAAACTTCTACCGGTGCGCCTGTCTGGAACCTTGAACAAAAAGATGTAAGTGTAGAAGAAAATGATCAACAGGGAAAAATCACAAGCTTCCGTCTTTTATCTGCCGAAAAACATTTACAAACAATGGTTGTGATCGATCATTCGGGTTCTATGGCGACTGATTGGCGATATGCAGAATGGTATAGTCGTATTGATTGGGACACCATTCCGTATACAGACACTATTCGTTATTATTATGTTTTGCAGTATCCGGAAAAATATACTCAGATAAATAATAATAGTCATGGAGAAATTGCGGTGGAAGGTCCATGGATCAAAAGAGATACATTCTACATAAGAAAAAAAATCCCTGTATGGCACGATTACAAAACCCCGCTTTGGTATGCGCAGCAAGGTGCGAAAGTGTTTCTCAATTCAATGTCGCAGCAAGATTCATGCGGCGTAGTCGGCTTTTCTGATTTTCCTGATGTTGAAATTCCTTACGCAGTGAGAAATGAATCGGCAATAACCCAAATTGATAACATGCGGGCAGTTGGAGCAACAGCTTTTTTTGACGCAGTTGACCGTTCCTTAAATCAATTGATCTATCACCGCGGGCTTCGTGCAATTGTCGCTCTTACTGATGGCGCTGATAATTCATCCAAAACGAAGATTGATGAAGTAATTGCCAAAGCAAAAAAAATGCGCTGCCCGGTTTATGTGATCGGTCTTGGCGATGTTGACCAGGTTGCCCTGGAAAAATTAACGAGTGAAACAGGCGGCGAATTATTTCTGACCACTGATGCGACAAAACTTGAAGAAGTATTCCTCAAGATCAGTCTGAAATTGCAATCGGTATATGAAGTAGTGTATGAATCGCCTTTCTTGAAATCAAGCGATCCTACGCATGAGCTGCAGCTGCGCTTTGATGTGGATTCGATGTATTTGAAATCTCAGATAATAGATTTGCCGCTTCCTCCATCTGTTATTACTCATTTAGAAAAACGAGAAACACAGCAAAATACTTTTCAGCAATCTTTTCCTTTGGTGATTGATAGTTCAATAGTAATCGCTCCGCCAACTGTGAACATCACTCCGGAAGCAACAGCAGACAATCCTCCTGCATCTGAATTTCCTTATGGCGCTCTTGCTGTGACGTTGGCTATTGTCGGCGCGGGCACACTGGTCTATAGAAAAGCCAAACGCAAATCAAAACAATCGACATTAAACCTTGTTTCTGTTTTCCCAAATCCTGCCAACGGGCCTGTCACGATCAATTACGTTGCCGATCCGCAAATTACAGGTCTTCGCCTGGTCGTTATAAATGAAAGCGGTATACAGGTTTATTCACAACCTCTGCAAGCTGAAATGCAAACTACAGGAATTGATCTCAGTGAAATGGCGACAGGTATTTATCTCCTTCGCCTTGAATCCGATTCAGCTGTTTCAGCTACGGAGAAAGTGGTTATTCATCGATAATCACCGCCTGTATAATTTGCTTTTTGCTTCCTGCCAGAAGTATTACATTCGTGCATGTTTTCACACTCTTTCAAAACCCTGTGCTGCTTTTTTATTTTTGCATCGACAACACTTTTCGCTCAAAAAGAAAAAAGAAAAGTATTCAGCACCACACCAACTTACGATGAAATTATTTCAACGTATACTTCGCTCGTTGCAAACAGCAAGATCGCGAAACTTTCTGTTGCAGGAACAACAGCTGTAGGCAAACCGTTACATGTAGTTGTTCTTTCGAAAGATGGAAAATTTGATCCGCCTTTTTCGCTTATGCCAAATGCCGTGCCGTCGAATACAGATACGAAAGCAGTAGTCATGATCAATAACGGCATTCATCCCGGCGAGCCTGATGGTATTGATGCCTGCATTGAAATGACACGCAACATTATTCAGCATCCTGAATTGCTTCCGGATAATGTGATTGTTGTCATCATTCCGGTTTTTAATGTGGATGGTTGTCTTAACAGAAGCTCAAACAGCCGCGCCAATCAAAACGGTCCGGAAGAATATGGATTTCGTGGCAACGCGCAGAACCTTGATCTCAATCGCGATTTTATCAAATGCGATGCGGTGAATACAATTTCACTGGAGAAATTATTCCGTCAATGGCGTCCTGATGTTTTTATTGACACACACGTTTCCGACGGCGCGGATTATCAATATGTAATGACGTTGATCGCTTCGCAGCACAGCAAGATGAATCCGGTTGTTGCCGGTTTTATGAATAACCAGATGCTTCCCGCACTTTATGCATCGATGAAAGCTAAGAATCATGATATGTGTCCGTACGTGGAAACTGTTGGTGAAACTCCGGAAACAGGCATCGTTGGCTTTCTCGATTCGCCGCGGTTTTCCACGGGTTATGCATCGTTATTCAATTGCATCAGCTTCGTTACTGAAACACATATGTGGAAACCTTACGACGAGCGTGTGTGGGCCACGTATGATTTTTTATTCAGTGTGATTGATTTTTGTAAAGGCGCGGAGCTGATAAAAAAAGCACATCGTGATGCTGATAATGCTGTTGCTGCCCAAAAAATATTTGTGTTGAACTGGCAATTAGATACAGCGAAATCTGAATTGATCTGGTTTAAAGGTTTTGAAGCGAAGCATAAGCTTTCAGAAATATCCGGCTTGCAGCGCATGTATTACGATCGCAACGCACCGTATACAAAGCAGGTGAAATATTATAACACGTACTTTCCTGTGACAACTGTTACTGCTCCGGAATATTACATTATTCCCATGGCGTACAATAAAATTATTGACCGTCTCGCTATGAACCAGGTGACGATACGGCGTCTTAAAAAAGATACTGTGATCACTGTGGAAGCTTATAACATCGACGATTATAAATCGGGAAACAGACCTTATGAATCACATTACCTGCACTCAGCCGTGAAAGTTTCGAAGAGTATGCAGGCGATTCAATATTATAAAGGTGATTGTATCGTGCAGGTTAACCAGCCTTCTAACCGTTACATCGTGGAGACATTGGAGCCGGAAGGAAGCGATAGTTTTTTTGCATGGAATTTCTTTGATGGAATTCTTCAGCAGAAGGAATGGTTCAGCGATTATATTTTTGAAGAAAAGGCCGACAGCGTTCTGAAAAACAACGATGCGTTAAAATCAGAATTGGTTCAGAAGCAAAAATCAGATCCGGCTTTTGCGAAAGATCATTGGGCACAGCTTTATTTTATTTATTCGCATTCGGGTTATATGGAGAAAACGTACAACCGTTATCCTGTAACGAGGATCAACCAGCCTGCAAAATTACCATTGGAATGATGAAGCGTTATAATATCCGTGTTTACGCGTTGATCGTTCATGAAGGAAAAATTCTTCTTACGGATGAATTGCGCATGGGCACACGCATGAGCAAATTTCCGGGTGGCGGGCATGAATGGGGTGAAGGTCTGCTGGAAACGGTGAGGCGGGAATGTATGGAAGAGTTGAGTCAGGAATTAATTTCCGCCGAACATTTTTACACGACAGATTTTTTTGTGGCGTCTGCTTTTCGTGAAGAAGACCAGATGATCAGCGTGTATTATAAAGTTGTGCTTCCGCATCCTGAAAAAATAGAAACGGGTGAAATTGTTTTTGGTTTTAAGGAAGATGTTGATGGTGCGCAGATATTTCGTTGGATTGCGCTTGATAAATTAACGCCGGAGCAATTGACTTACCCGATTGATAAGCATGTGGTGGGGATGTTGCTGAAAAGTTAAAAGGCCACCAAGGCACCAAGTCACAAAGAAAATGCTTTTTACTTTTCCCCTGCCGCTGCCGCTCCTTTCCCCTGCCGCTATCTAGTAAATTACTACTCTGTGTGAAGCAGAAGAATTCCCGTGAACTAATTGCACCACATACATTCCTTGCGGAAGATCAGAAGGCAATTGCAATTGTTGCTGTACAGGCAAACCATTTGATGTTCCGCTGTATAATGTGGAAACGATCTTTCCTTCGAGCGAGATCAATTGAATGGAAACATCTTCACCTGGCTCAGCGGTATATGAAACAGAAATATTTTCATGCGCCGGATTCGGGAAGATATTGAATTCACCGAACGCATCATCAGTATTACTGATGCCTGCGCCTATTGCCGGTGTCACTACCTGCGTTGTCCGGTAAATATGATCGCCTGCTGAAGTGTTGGTTCCGTTTGCCGCGTTTCCGGTGGCGTAGAATGTTACGCTGCCAACGTTTGTACTCGGACAGATCCAATCGAAAGACCATGTTTTTGTATCTGTGCCGACGCCACCGTTTAATTTATGCACTACATTTTTCCTGGTCACAGATCCGACAATGAAATTTTTGATCTGTGACTGCGCGGTGTTAGTGATGATAAATGTTCCTGCATTCTGAGGTGTAGAAGCACCTGTCAGACATTCCACATCAAAACCGAAAAGAGAATTTCCCACACGCGCAACAGTTACGTCGATCGTGTACGTATCGCCGGGCATATATTCCCACGTCGGCATATCCGGGCTGCTGATTGTTATTGATCCGGTTCCGTCGTTCAGTGCAAAGCCGGTGTGACAGGTAATATTGCAGGTGCTTTCACTTGGCGAACCAGTGCGGCCAGCCTGTCCTGAATTATCCAGAACGTCGAAGCCTGAAGTGATGGTGAGTACGACGACAGTGAAAAGAATGAGAGCAAGAAATGAATTACGCATGAAATGGGTTTAAATTGAAAGTCTAAAGATGCAGTATCCGCCCCAACAGGGTGTTAGGAATTTCCGTCGATTGCTTAGGAATTACTACCAGGATTTGCCTTTGCTTCCTTTGTCTTTTCCGCCGATGGAGAATACACGGGAAATGTTAAATCCTAAACGCACATCTCCTTTTGCCCAGTTGCTTGTGGTGTACGGAATATATTGCGCTTCATTCATTCCGAACTGGTTGGTGAAATGGATCTGGAAAACGTGTCCGCCTGTTTCAAGATCAAATCCTATTCCGAGCGGGTCATGAAAATTATCGTAGGCAAGTGAATATTTATTTATCCGGTGCGCGTATTCAAATGTGATCGCGAATCGTTTGGTGAGCTTGTAGCGGCCTGAAAATCCTGCGGCGAGCATATAGTTTGAATCGGTGGCCTTATCTACGATGTTGTAATGAATATAAAACCCATTCACCTGCAGCGAAAAATTATCGCTGAACTTTCTTCCGATGATGAGGCTTGTCGCGTAGGAAATCCTGTTTACGGCGTAACCATATTTATCCACGCCGGTGATCGCTTTATTCGGATCGCGCAGGAACGTATAATTGAGCGAGCTCATTACAGTAACAGATAGCGGCATATGATTGTCGGTTGTCTGGCGCAGCATAC
>JALYQL010000377.1 GCA_030855855.1 Bacteroidota bacterium
TTTATCGACTTTTCTTTTGTTGTGCTTGCGATAGGAATTGTTTTAATGACTGTTGGCCTTATGCTTTTTTTATCCATTCGTGGCGTTCTGATCGACGTGGAGCAAAATCGAATCAAGCCGTATGTTATTTTTTTTGCGCGCATCGGCTCGTGGCAACCATTGACGTATTATAACAAGATCGTTCTGAGCTACGTGAATGAATCCAGAACAATGAATGCCCGCGCCGGAACTGTTACCATGAGTACAAAGGGTTTTGATATTTTCCTAAAGGCTGACGACAAATCGAAATTGAGGATAAAAGAACTTACGGATTACAGTGAAGCAAAAGCATTCTTAACTAAATATGCAAAGAAACTGAATATAATGGAAGTCAACTCGTATGAGCAAATGAAAGAGCAGTTGCAGAAACGAAGGCTACAGGAAAGAAGGTAAATTGAAGTATTTTTACCACTAAATGCCCAACCCAATCCAGCTTTCCGTCGTCATCATTACGTTCAATGAAGAACGTAACATCGGCCGTTGCATTGATTCGGTAAAGGAAATTGCGGATGATATTGTGGTTGTTGATTCATTTTCTACCGATAAAACAGAATCGATATGCCGGGAAAAAGGTGCCCGGTTTGTGCAGCATAAATTTGAAGGGCATATTGAACAAAAGAATTTTGCGATCACGCAGGCGAAGTTTCCGCATATACTTTCGCTCGACGCGGATGAAGCGCCGGATGCAACGTTGATCGCTTCCATAAAAAAAACAAAAGAGAATTGGAGTGCTGACGGATATGAAATGAACCGCCTGACAAATTATTGCGGCAAATGGATACATCATTGCGGCTGGTACCCGGATGTGAAATTGCGTTTGTGGGATTCGCGTAAAGGAAAATGGGGCGGCGTTAATCCACATGACCGGTATGAAATGAATGATGCGCAGTCAAAGATCATTCATCTCAAAGGCGATATTCTGCATTACAGCTTTTACACCATTGAGCAGCATTACAAGCAAGTGGAATATTTCACCACAATTTCTGCAAAGGCGATGTTTGCGCAGGGAAAAAGATCTTCGGGAATAAAATTGGTGATCAAACCTTTTGCAAAATTCCTGAAAGATTATTTTATCAAGCTCGGGATTCTGGACGGCTATTATGGATTTGTGATCTCGCGAATTTCAGCAAAGGCCACTTACCTGAAATATAAAAAGCTGCTTATGCTTCAGCGAGCGTCTTCTTAAACGCTTCGAGATATTCTTCGGTCACTTTCGAGATCGAATTTCTTTTCAGCGTAATTGCAAATGCTTTTTCGGTCAGCTCTTTTTTCAACGCATCATCCGACAAAATGCGATCGATATTTTCAGCAAGCGCTTTCGGATCTTTGATTGCGCTTACCAGTCCGGCATCACCGATGATTTCTTTTAATCCGCCCGCGCTTGTAGAAACGACAGGGACTTTATACATAAAAGCGTCGAGCACGCTGCTTCCCAAACCTTCTTCTTCTGAGCTCATCACAAAGACGTCGAACACGGAGAAAAAATCTTCCACGCGATCGACAAATCCCATGAGCTTGTAATATTCTTCAATGCCGTATGTTTTGATCTTTTCTTCCAGTTCAGGTTTCAAAACGCCATCGCCGAAATGAAGAAAAACAAAATCCTGCCGTTTTTTCGACAGCTCATAAATTGCCGCCGCCATAGTCAACGGATCTTTATGCTGAACAATGGCGGAAGTTGTCGCGAGAATTTTTTTGGCAGGAATGTTTTTTTCGCCAAGAATAAACTGCGCTCTTTCTTTATTCAATGGCTTAGCTACGACAATCTCTGTGATGAGCGCAATGTTTTTCACGCCAATGTTTTCGAGAATTTCTTTGATCGGTGTAGAGATCGCGATGAGCTTGTTGGTCATTTGGTATTTCATCTTTGTAAAAAAACCTTTCGGAACAAAATCGACGCGGCGTGTGTAGACTACCGGCCGGCCATGAAAAGGTCTTGAAAGCAAAGCGTGGAATTGTGCATTGGCGGTTTGCACATGAATAATATCATAAGCAGCTCCATTGCGCGCGAGCCAGGCAAATGCTTTTGCTTTTGATTTTATGCAATGAATGGGAATGTTGAGCTCTTTTGTTTTTTCTTCCAGCGGATATCCTTCGAGACAAAGCAAGTCTACTTTTTGAGCCGCATCATGGAAACCTTTAATGTTATACCAGGTTTGTCTTTCTCCACCTCTCCAGGTCTTTTCGGTATTCACTTCAAGGATGTGCATCGGGGTACGAGTTACGAATGGGTACGAATATACGAATCTATGCGATGGGCAGTTTACAGATGGGCATTCCGTAGTGTCTTAGTTTCATTTTTTCTTGGTGTCTTGGTGTGGTTATGGCAAACCTTCTTTGTGGGAAATGGAAAACGGATGATGCGGATTGGACGGATAAAAACGGATAAGTTGTCGTTAAGTTTGTACTCACTCTCTTCAATTAATAATATGCAAATTAGCTGCTGGTTTCCTCAGGAACGAAAGGGCGTCGGGACTTACGAATTATTAATCTGCACATTATTAATTGTTAATTATTCATTCTTCATCGCACCACCTTCCTCCGTTCTGATAGCACTTTCCCTTGGCATGGCGAATAAAAACAAAGCATTGAAGAACGCGAAGAAATTTACGCCCTGGCTGGTTTCGAGTGTATCGTCGTCAAAAAAAGACATGCATAACACGAGGAAGAAGGCGAGGTAGAGATAGCTTCTCCAGCGTTTCATTCTTCGTGGTGCGTACCAGAGTGAAAAGATAAAATAGAGCAGCGCGGGAATGCCAAGACAAACCCCGATGGAAAGGAATTGGTTGTGCGCGTGCATCCATTGATATTCTCGCTCCAGCTTTGTTCCGTAGGAATGATATGCGGCTTCGTATGATTTCTGCTGGCCTCCTGTGCCCACGCCGGCCCATGGATGTTGCCTGATGGTTTGTAACGCAGTCTGCGCAAATTCCATTCGCATGGTTACAGAATTTCCGCTGGGACTTCCGCCGTGATAGTAATGGTATAATTCCCAGCATACCTGGTAAGCTCTACGTTCAAGCGGCGATCGTTCTTTGTCCAACGCATTTGTTGCGCCGTGTTCAATCGCGTGAATTTCGTCGTCGGATAATTTCTCGATCGCATCCGCGTCTTTTTTTGATCCGGTTGAAGAGAGATATCGCAGCGCCGTAAAACAAAGCTGATCGCCGTTGATATCTTTCCCGGTAAATGGAATTTCACTTCTTTTCGACCACGCAGAATCGAGCTCCGGCCAGCAATAATATACCATTACCTGGTTCCCGTTTTCAATCATCGGGTAATTCAGATCATGCGCGTATGGATTTCCATATTTGGTGGGCGAATTAAGATTCGCCGTATCGACAGGAAGCATGGTGAAATACTTTTCATAAAAATGATTGGCGAAAATGCCTGCAGTAGAAACACCGACAATAAAAACAGCGATCAGCGCTATGGCAGCCATTTTCCGGCGGTAAATAAACAGCATCGAAACCACGAGTATAAATCCGCCTAAAAATAAAATTACAAGTCCTGTCAGCGATTGCATGTATTGCAGAAACCACAGGAACCAAACGATAAGAAGCGCTGCGACCACTTTTGTAATGATTTTTTTTTCGCGTACAATCCACCTGCCGAGAAAAAACACGCTCAGTGCGCACATGAGAGAAAGGCGGATCAGCGGAACGAAGACAGAGGCGTCTCTTAAATTTGTGATCGGTTTTTTCGGCGGAATAATTCCATTCGCGATGAGCATGGTGGAAACGGTGCTGACAAACACCGCGAGCACAAACGTGAGCAGCAGAAGCTCGAACATTTTTTTACTCAGTGGTTGCGTAGTTCCGATGATCAGCGGGACAATAAAAAGCGGAAGTTTTATTTTCAGGTCATTCCATGCCGCGTGCTGATCGGGTGACCAGGCAATGCCGATAAAATGCAGCACAACAATTGCCATCACAATTCCGATTGCGGGTCTTGCGTTGAATAAACGCCATTTCGGCTTGAAGTTTTGTTCAGCGAGATCGCGGAAAAATGTTTTGAAGGTGCAGTCTTTCCAGCGGCCTTTGTAATGCACCCAGATCGGGTCGGGACGAGAGCCTTCGAAAAGCCAGTTAAAGCCAAGAGTGAACAGGGAAGCGCCGATCAGGAATTTTCCTAATGCTAAAGACGCGGCCATAAGAAACAAGCCGAAAATAAACAGCCAGCGATGGTATTTTTCCCCGAAGATCAATTTTTTATTCTGGTGTGTCTTGCGAAAGTACGGAACTTCTGAGAGAGGTGGCGGAACGAATAAGCGGGCAGAAAATTGTGTGGAAATAAAAAAAGTTCATCCTTTCAGCATAAATGCTGACTTCGCATTTACACTAATCTTTCCTGTGCTCCATATCGGCCCGCTGTTTTGGCTTTTCCTTCACTACAACAGTGGTTAAAATGCTTTTCCAGCCTTTAGGGTCGAGAAGGATCTCCGTTGCTTTTTTGAGATCCGGATCGTCTTTTAAAGAAGCGGCGACTCTTCCGGATTCAAAATAATAGCGTGAAGCAATTTCAGCTTCAAGCAATACTTTGATCTCGGTTTTGAATTGCGTGAAATCATCCGCTTTTCCGGCCTGCACTTTTTTCAGGAGCGCGTCGTATTCCATGTTGGCCATCGCGAATGAATTATTCTTTTCAGCGTGCGTTTTATATTCGATGAGATCTTTTTCTTCGCGTGAAGTGTAATTGTAATTTTTTGTTTTTACCCAAGCAACGAACTCATCATATTCAACATCGGTAAGGCGGAATTTATCCGACTTGTCGATGGAGGGATGCTTTTGCGCGTATATGGTAGCGTAATGGAACAAAAGATTTTTCGTGATAAGCGTATCCGTGAGCACGCTGAAACGGCGGTCAGGAACTTCCAGGTCAGGAATGACACCGAGCCCGTCCCATACCGTGCGGCCGTTTTTTGTTTTGAAAGCGGTGATAAGCGAATCGTTGAAACGTGCAAGACTTCCATCGGGGTTGCGGTGTGAATAGTCAATGGATTGAACACATCTTCCGCTTGGGGTGTAATATTTTGCAACCGTTACTTTGAAGATGGAGCCATACGTTAACGGAAGTGTTTGTTGCACTAAACCTTTTCCGAATGAGCGCTGACCAACTACAACTGCACGGTCAAGATCCTGCAGCGCGCCGGCTACAATTTCAGAAGCGGATGCCGACCACGCGTTCACCATTACCACCAATGGGATCTGTACATCAACCGGTGTTGCTTCGGTTTTATATTGTTTGTCCCATTCTTTTACGCGGCCTTTCATCACTACAACAAGCTGGCCTTTATCCACGAAAAGATTTACAATGCCTACAGCTTCGCGCAAAAGTCCGCCCGGATTTTCACGCTCGTCGAGCACAATAGAAGTTGCGCCTTGCTGTTTAAGATCCATCAAGGCTTCCCGCACTTCATTGGCAGCGCCATCCATAAAACCGGAAAGCTTTATGTAGCCGACTTTATTTTCGAGAAGTGTGTAGTACGGGACGTTCTTCACTTTCACTTCATCGCGCACAATATTAAATTCCAAAGGCTTCGGTTCCTCTGCACGACCGATCTTTATTTTTACGGAAGTGTTCGGAATTCCTTTCATCAGCTTTCCTAATTCCTCGTATGTTTTTCCTTTTGCCGGAATGCCGTTGATCTCTAAAATAATATCGCCTGCGCGTAGTCCGGCTTTCTGGGCCGCGAAACCTTCATACGGCTGTGAAATATAAAAGTCATCACCGATCTGTCGCACTTGTGCACCGATACCACCATATTCGCCGGAAGTCTGGTAGCGGTAATCTTCAATTTCTTCCGCTGAAATATAATTTGTGTACGGATCAAGCGAACCCAGCATGGCGTCGATTCCTGTTTTCATCAGCTCGCCCGGTTTCGGCTCGTCGACGTAAAGCTTATTGAGCTGCTGAAAAAGCGTTCCGAAAATTTCCATGTTTTTGGAAATCTCGAACAGATGATCGTCGTCTTTATCCGCGAATGCAAATCCAGCGTAACCGCCCAGCACCAACGCCAACGGAATTGCGATACGACGGATTCCTTTACGGAAAAAGGCGAAAGGGGATTTTTTTTCTTTTACGGTATCTTTCATTGGAGGAATTTTAAATTGTCAGACTGAGTGTTTTTCTTTTGTCAACCTTTAATACTTTCTCATGAGTCGGAAATGCACTCTGACAAATGAAAAAAGTATCGAAGGCTGACAATTAATTTTTTCAAGGAACAGGATCATGCCCATGCCCGCCCCAGGGATTACAACGCCCGATCCTTTTAATCGCAAGCCAGCCACCTTTGAAAGGCCCATGCTTGCGAATGGCGTGAATGCCATATTCCGAACAGCTGGGAGTGTAGCGGCAGGAAGCGGGAAGATGTGGTGAAATTGCGCGCTGGTAAAAACGGATGACGCCCACCAGGATTCCCGATCCGAGGCGGTTGAAAATATTATGCTTTTGTTCCGCCTTTACCTGCATCTGATGCTTTTATCAAACGTTGTAAAGTTAAAATTATTTTCGCCTCGCTTTCCTTCAATTCCAGTGGTTCCTTATGAGTAAAGATGAGCAAAGCCCGCACTTTAACATTCTTTGTTTTAAGCGCGTCATAAAACGAATGTTTGTTTAGCCGGTAGCTTTCACGCAGCAATCTTTTAATACGGTTGCGTGTCACTGCTTTTTTAAATGTGCGCTTGGGAACACCGAATGCGATCTGGGCGGGATAAGGAATGTCCGCCTCTGTAAACATCCATTTCACCCGGAAAGGAAACTGGTAAAATTCCTCTCCCTGCCGCATCAGAGCGTCGAATGTTTTTTTGCCGGAGAGGCGTTCCTCTTTTTTAAAGGTGTTTTTCATGGAGAGAAGAGGAAATTAAGAAAACAGGAAATTAGGAAAATGGGTAATAAGAACCGGAACCTGACTTGTGTCGGATGTAGCATCCCTCCACCCGGATTTCCTGGTTTCTCAATTTCTATTCCCCCAATTACTTTTTATTCACCTGCTTGATATATTCCTCTAAGGCCATGGTCATGGAAGGAGTTCCCTGCTTTGGCGCGTGGATATCGAGGCGCAGACCGGCTTCTTCAACTGCTTTTGCCGTGGACGGACCAAATGCGGCGATGCGTGTTTTGTTCTGCTTGAACTTCGGAAAGTTTTTGAGCAGAGAAGTGATTCCGGACGGGGAGAAGAACACAAGAATGTCGTAATACACGTCGGCCAGATCGCTCAGATCACTGCAGACAGTGCGATAAAGAACTGCTTTAGTGTAATTGATTTTGTGTTTATCGAGAATTTCAGGAATATCTTCTTTATGCACATCGGTGCACGGGTAAAGAAATTTATCTTCTTTATGCTTGCGGATAATTTCAATAAGATCGCTGAATGTTGCTTTACCGTGAAAGATCTTGCGCTTGCGGTATTGCACGTATTTCTGAAGATAATAAGCTGTCGATTCGGAGATGCAGAAATACTTCATCGTGTCCGGAACCGTAACGCGCATTTCGGAGCAGATGCGGAAGAAGTGGTCAACTGCATTGCGGCTCGTTAAGATCACGGCGTTGAATTCGTTGATGTTCACCCGTTGCTGACGGAAATCCTGTGAAGCCACGCCTTCTACGTGAATAAACTCGCGGAAGTCAATTTTCAGGCTGTGCTTTTTCGCCAGGTCAGTGTACGGCGATTTATCCGACTCAGGTTTTGGCTGAGTGACCAGGATGCTTTTGACCTTTAGGTCAGTATTCTTCGCTGCTGCCAAAGTGGGCTAGGGGTTAAACGATTGAAATGTGCCAACGAAAACCTTTAAAATCACGACAAAGGGTATTATTTCAAGGGTGCAAAGGTACAAAATAATATAGAAAAAGGAAACAGAAGAGTTTGAGAGCCCGATTAAAACAACTCTTAAGAGCCTGTAAACCAATATTAAGCACCAGGAAACGATTCCTGACCAAATTAATATTTCCGGAGGAATCTGCCTGGCATAGGCTAAAAGCAGGCAAACGGGAAATAAAATGAGGCCGGTCGTTTTGTTAAAAAGAAGGATATTATACACATATTCTGATGATGCTTCTTTCACTTCAAAGATATTTCCAAGCATTCGTGTGCTGATGATCTTCACAAAATAAGCGCAAAAAATAAGTCCGCTGATCATTGCAAACCCTGACAATCCTTCGCGCACGGCACCGAAATGCCCCATTACCTGCCAGATAAAAAGCGGGAAGACCAGCAGGTAATTGACCAGCAGTAAAAGTGAGATGCGGCTGGTGAGCGAATATTCTTCGCGGTACATAACGCTTACGGATGAGGCGCGGAAAAATCCATTGAACAGCAAGGCTAATTTTCTGTAATCAAATACGCGCAAAATGACAATGAGCGTAAAAGAGAAAAAAAGGAGTGCGGCGCCCCACCAGTTTCCTTCCGGGGTGGCGAGAGGAGAAGGATTGAATGTTTTCGGAAAAGGAATGCCGTGAATTTCAGATCCTGAAGCTTGCAGCAAGAGCGGAGAAAGAAAAGAGATTTGCATGCAAGAGTTATTTCGAAAGCGAATTTACGAATAAGACAGCGGATAATGGAGCGCTAAATGGCGTTTGGAACAAATATTAAAAAGCAACTCCCGTTGAGCTGATCTGGTTGGAAAAGTTGATTCTGGTTGAAAAAGGTTTATAATAAGCCAGAGCAAAGGCAAAAAGAGAATTGCATTTCTTTTGAAAGCTTCTCTTGCAGAACTAAGATTCATAAACGGGGGAAGAATATTTAATAGCTAAAGTAGTACAAAAGTGGTGCGTTTATAAAAGAAAAAGTCCGGACTCAATAGCCGGACTTTCCCAAACAAATAAATTGAGAATTATTTTTTCGCTGTATTCACCAATGTGCTGTGAACAGTTACGCTGATCTTTTCTGCAATCTTAGCACCTACTGCTTCAGGAACTGCGATGTTGTGATCAACCAATGCGATGTCGAATTTAGCATCTACAGTTATTGTGCTTCCTTTTACAATTACGGTTGCGTTAAATGTGCGGGGTTTAGCAACACCGTGAACGGTCAAAGTTCCTGTCATAGTAACGGCAGTTGTTCCGTCCTTCGTGTAATCAACAACTTCGTTGATCTTTCCTTTAAACGAACCCATCGGGAACTTATCGCTCTCCATGTAATTTTCATTGAAATGCTCCTGCATCAACGCATTCGGGAACACAAAACCTTTGATGCTGATGTTGGCAATTACATCACCGGTTTTTGCGTTCAGCAACATGGTCGCTACAGTATCCTTCGCTGAAATATCTTCCAGGGGAGTAGAAGAGAAAAAGGAAACAGTGGTTTTTGTCCCTTTGTAAATTTGCGCGTTCATCGAAAGCGCGGCAGCAAATACAGCAACGAGGAGAAGAAGTGATTTTTTCATAAGAAGTTAGCTTTTTTTATTAGTCTGGTAAGAGTTTGCAATTACCCTGCCATTTCCTGAGTAATAGAAAAGGGCAGGCTTATTTTGAACAAAATTAACAATTATATGTATATACATAGAACGTTAATCGTTTGAAAGATTGCAAAAAAACAGACGTAATCCAAAGAAAACTATTTTTTGGAAGGGTGGAGGAATGGGTTCTGCGACCATGTTTTGGCTATTTTTGTCGGCCTTTGCCGGGAATAACTTCGGCAGACCAGCTAAATTAACACCAAGACAAAACCAATGGCTACAGACCTTTTTCAGGCTCCCGATTATTACCAGGTAGACGATTTGCTTACTGATGAGCATAAGCTTGTACGTGACGCTGCCCGTGCATGGGTGAAAAAAGAAATTTCCCCGATCATTGAAGATTGTGCGCAACAGGCAAAATTTCCGAAACAGATCATAAAAGGGCTGGGAGAGATTGGTGCATTTGGTCCGTATATACCGGCTGAATATGGTGGTCACGGCCTCGACCAGATCTCTTACGGACTTATTATGCAGGAGCTGGAGCGCGGCGATTCAGGCATCCGTTCTACCGCATCGGTGCAAAGCTCGCTCGTGATGTACCCGATTTTTACTTTCGGGACAGAAGAGCAGAAAAGAAAATTTCTTCCGAAGCTCGGAACTGGCGAGTTTATGGGATGTTTCGGTCTGACCGAGCCTGATCATGGTTCAAATCCTTCGGGAATGATCACCAATTTCAAGGATAAGGGCGATCATGTGATTCTGAACGGCGCAAAAATGTGGATTTCGAATTCGCCTTTTGCCGACATCGCTGTTGTTTGGGCGAAAGATGAAGCGGGCGACATTCGCGGATTGATCGTGGAGCGCGGCATGGAAGGATTTACAACTCCCGAAACGCATGGCAAATGGAGCTTACGTGCAAGCGCGACCGGCGAATTGGTTTTTGATAATGTAAAAGTCCCGAAAGAGAATTTATTTCCGACAGTAAAAGGATTAAAAGGCCCATTGAGCTGCCTGAACAGTGCCCGTTACGGAATTTCCTGGGGCGCGATTGGTGCGGCAATGGATTGCTACGATACTGCATTGCGTTATTCCAAAGAACGGATCCAGTTCGGAAAACCGATCGGCGGATTTCAATTGCAACAGAAAAAATTAGCAGAGATGATCACCGAGATCACAAAAGCCCAATTGATGTGCTGGAGATTGGGTGTGCTGAAAAATGAAAACCGCGCAACACCCGCTCAGATCTCCATGGCGAAACGCAACAGTGTTCACATGGCCATCACCATTGCCCGCGAAGCCCGCCAGATGCTGGGCGGAATGGGAATCACCGGCGAATACCCGATCATGCGTCACATGATGAATTTAGAATCGGTTATTACTTACGAAGGCACGCACGATATTCATTTGCTGATTACGGGAATGGATGTAACAGGTCTTAATGCGATAGCATAATTCCGTTTGTTCGAGCGGAGCCGAGAACATACGGAATAAGCAACGCTATAAGGAATGCCATTCAAGTATTTTGTCTCTTGCGAGCGAAGAGGGGCCAACGCAATTAGAGTTTAGCATTTCAGGGCAGCTTAGTTTGTTCGGTCCCGGCTTAGCCGGGAAGAACACACGAAGCGGACTTTCCCTCCCCACAATTTTTAACAATTCCAGCCGTTTCTTATAAAATGAGGGTTTCTCTCGCGGGAGACCTTTGTTTACAGGTTGTTACCTACGACCGTTACCCTTGGCACGCGCATTGCAGCTTGGAGAGGTGAACGGCCGTTGTAACTTTTTTGCACGTATAGAGTTATACTAAAAAGAACATTCGGCCCCGAACAAGAAGTTTCACCAACATCTCCCATAAAAAATTATGAAACACATCCACTTCTTGCGTACTGCACTTCTACTGGTTCCGATGGCTTTGCCATTTGCGGCCAACTCCCAGGATTTTGTTAACGGCAGCTTTGAACAGAACGGAAAACTCTGCCTTGTCAATACTTCAACATCGGTCTTTAATGCCAATGTAAAAAATACGCGCGCTTTCGGTTCTTATCACAAACCCGATATTGTAAGCAATGATTGTAATTACGGAAACGCGAAAGACGGCAACTGGTTTGTTGGAATTGCGAC
>JALYQL010000388.1 GCA_030855855.1 Bacteroidota bacterium
TACACCACCTTCACCAAACAATAATCATTCTTCCCCTTCTGCAGCAGCAAATATTTTCCATTAATAAAATGAGAAACATTGATCGTCAGCTTCGGATCGGTGATTTTTATTTTGTTAATAGAAAGTCCGTTTCCTTTGATCATTTTCATTGCGTCGCCGTTCGAGTCAAACATTTTTGAACGTGTGGTCAGCAATTCTACCACGCCGAATCCGGTTTCAACTTCTTCTTTGCGCACATCAACTGAAGCAGAGCCGGAAGCGCCAAGCATTCCCACAAATTCCGCATCGTCAATTGCGCCGATCTGCGCGGGAGCATCTTTCGCCATGAAAAGAGAAGTGATTTCCAACACTGCATCCAACGCTTCTTTTCCATGCACGCGGATGGTAATATCTTCGGCAAGCGCTTTCTGTAATTTGCGCAAATGTGGCTCTGTCTTATGCTCTGTTTCTAATTTCTCAATTTCCTCTTTCTCTTTCAAGGTGAAAATGCGGATATAATTTTCAGTATCCGAATCAGCAGCGTTCAGCCAGAACTGGTAAAACTCGTAAGGTGAAGTACGTTTCGGATCAAGCCAGATATTCCCACTTTCTGTTTTTCCGAATTTCGTTCCGTCCGCTTTTTTAATTAATGGCGTTGCTAATCCGTATGCTTCGCCTCCGTCTTTTCTGCGGATCAATTCTGAACCGGTGTAAATATTTCCAAGCTGATCGGATCCTCCCATCTGCATTTTTACACCATGATTTTTCCAGAGGTAATAAAAATCATATCCCTGGATCAATTGGTAGCTGAATTCGGTGAATGACATTCCTTCCCGTTCATCACCCGAAATTCTTTTCTTCACCGATTCTTTCGACATCATATAATTCACAGTAATGTGTTTTCCCACATCACGGATGAAATCGAGAAACGAAATTCCTTTGAACCAATCGTAATTATTTACAATCGTTGCCGAATTTTCACCGCAATTAAAATCGAGGAATCGCTCGAGCTGTTTTTGCTGGCAGGAAAGATTATGCTGCAATGTTTTTTCATCGAGCAAATTACGCTCCGCCGATTTACCGGAAGGATCGCCCACCATTCCGGTTGCACCACCTACGAGCGCCATCGGTTTATGCCCGCATTGCTGAAAATGCAAAAGCGTCATGATCTGCACGAGGTTGCCCACGCCGAGTGAATCCGCTGTCGGATCAAAGCCGATATAACCGGTCACCATTTCTTTATTGACCAGCTCTTCGGTGCCCGGCATCATGTCCTGCAGCATCCGGCGCCATTTTAATTCTTCAATGAAGTTCTTTTTCATACTTTGGCAAAGGTAGTATTGGGTAGTGAGTATTGGGTATTGAGTAGTAAGAAAATTATCCAAAAATGACTTTTAACGACGTTTTTTCATTTATTGCAAAAAGAGGCCGTCCCACTACCCAATACTCACTACCCAATACTATCTTTATGGAATGATACTACTCACCGGCGGAACAGGATTTCTTGGATCGCACATTGCTTACGAATTAGTCAGCAAAGGTGAAAACATCCGCGCGCTGAAACGGAAAAATGCAACGACTGCACTGACCGAAAAAATTTTCAGCTTTTATTCTTCAGATCCGAAACCGCTTCTCGCTAAAATTGAATGGGTAGAAGGCGATGTGCTTGATCTCGGTTCGCTGGAAGACGCGATGCAGGGCGTTACACAGGTTTATCATTCTGCGGCTATTGTTTCTTTTAACCCGAAAGAAAAAGAAAAAATGCTGCAGGTAAATATTGACGGCACAGCAAATATTGTAAACACTGCTATGCACGCGGGCGTGAAAAAATTCTGCTACATCAGCTCTATCGCCACGCTAGGATTTACCACTGATGGAAAGCTGATTGACGAAGATGTGTGGTGGAAAAACGACCCGTCTAATTCCTGGTATGCCATCAGCAAATACGGTGCGGAGCGGGAAGTGTGGCGGGCGGCGGAAGAATCACTTACTGAAAATCCGGATGGCGAAGCAATGAGTGTGGTTATCGTGAATCCGGCTTTTATTCTCGGTCCGGGCGATGAAAGCCGTACAAGCACAGAAGTTTTCGGCGCGCTGAGAAAAGGAAATTCCTGGTACACGCTCGGTGAAAACGGTTATGTGGATGTGCGCGATGTTGCTGCGGCTGCTGTGAAGCTGATGAAAAGCGATATCAGGAATCAACGTTTTATATTGAGCGCGGTGAACCTTTCTTACAGAGATTTTTTTGACAAGATTCTCGTCGCGTTCGACAAACCGAAAACAAAACGCCGTGCGGGAAAATTTTCTTTAGCGCTTGGATGGCGCGGTGAAAAAATACTGACCGCGCTCAACGGAGAAAACCCAAGAGTGACAAAAGAAACAGCCCTCACCGCGTTACAGGTAAACCGTTACGACGGATCACGCATTACGAAAACAATTGATTTTAATTACCGCGATTGTGATAAAACGATTGAAGAAACCATTTCTTTTTACAAACAGTAAATTGGTAATTGGTAATTTTTTTTCCTGATTTTATTTAAATCGCTTCATAAAAACGATTGAGGAAACCATTTCTTTTTACACAAAATTGGTAATTGGTAATCCGGCACCGAAGGCGTCCCCTTGGGATAATTGGTAATTATTTCTCCTCCTGATTTTAATTACAGTGATGATCATAAAAACGATTAAGGAAACCATTTCTTTTTACACAAAGTAAATTGGTAATCCGGCACCGAAGGCGTCCCCTTGGGATAATTGGTAATCCGGTAATTGGTAATTGGTAATTATTTTTTCAACTGCCGCGTGGTCAATTCGGTGATCACCTTGTCGTAGAGGGAATTCAGTTTTTCGGGCTGCGCACTGTACCATGCCATCGAAGTTTCGTATCGCTCTTTGGTGATGCCATGCTTTTTAAAAATATCGTACCAGCCAATCGGCGGCGGCGCATTCGGATCGACAATTACTGCTTTTATCAACGTATCGCGTGGGACTTCCAGTGTTTTCGGAAATGGCCCCGCCGGACGCACAACCTGCGGCGTACGCACATTGAGCGCTGCTTCGAGAAGATGTACATCTGCTATGACCTGCACCATTTGCTCTTCCGGAATGAGATCATCCGGCTTTTTCACTGCTTCAGGTTCGGGCTGGCTGCAGGAAAAAAGGAAAAGAAGCGCGACAATGAGGAATCGTGGCATTATGCAAAGGTAAGCGGATGTACGATATGGAAATTTCCGTTCTGCTGATTTCTGCTTCGTTTGGATTTCAATCTGGCACGCTGTTATCGCCTGCAAAAACATCCCGCTAAGCCGGAAAAAAGG
This sequence comes from Bacteroidota bacterium, assembly GCA_030855855.1. GTDB lineage: Bacteria > Bacteroidota > Bacteroidia > Palsa-965 > Palsa-965. Next base: position 3,297 of record JALYQL010000388.1, read on the forward strand.
ATATTTTTGTTTAACACCAACCGGATCGTTTAAAAACGAATTCGAAACTGAACCCCGCGCATGAAACGAATTTTAATAATTTTTGGCATTATCATCACCACACAATTGTGCGCACAGATTGATATGGGCATTCCTTCCGCTGCTGGTAAAGGCGGTACATCGACAGCAATTGCAAAAAACTGGGAAGCTGTCGGCATCAATCCGTCCAACCTGGGCTGGAGTTCCAACTACCTCTTCTCTATGAGCGTGGCCAACTTTGGAATTACTGCCCAGTCAAGAGCGCTGGATTTCGGAACGTTGAAAAATGCGATGTTGCATCCTTCCGATACATTCACCAGCGCCGAAAAACAAAATTACGCCGACCTCTTTACAAATCCCGAAGGCTTTAATATGGTCGCGAATATGAATTGGATCTCCACTTCATTGTACCTGCCGAAAGTGGGCGGATTTGCATTTACCGTTCGTGACCGTGCTTACGCGCATATCGGGTTGAATCATAATGCTGCGGATATTATTTTTAACGGACAGAACGCAGACATCTACAAGGATTCATCCGTGTATTCAAAAAACATTTCATCGGTTTTTGACGGCTGCAATATGACATACCTGCATTTCCGTGAAGCGAATCTTGCTTACGGCCGACGCGTTGCAAAATTCGGCGCGGAAGACGGTGATGGAAATCCAGCAATACAAATCTATGCGGGTGGTGGAATAAAATTCATTTGGGGAATGGCGAATATGAACGGGAAAATTGAGAACGGAACTATTTTAGGCCAGTCTTCTTTTTCTACTAATTATTCCATCAATTACGGCAGCATTAAAAACTTCGCACCGGAAAAAACAGGAAGCATTTTTAATAATGTCGGAACAGGAGTCGGATTTGATTTTGGCGGATCAGTGATTTTGAAAAACAGGTTCCGGTTTGCTGTGGCAGTAACTGATATCGGAAAAATAACGTGGACTGATAATGTGCTGATAGGAAGTGATACCACCATGCCGCACCTCGACAGCACGAATTATGGAATGAATAACTGGCAAGTTGGAAACCAGGCCGGTTTTCTTTTCGGCGATAATGGTTTTATGAATTACCAGAGCGCCGAAAATTACAGCTCAAGTCTCCCAACGCGTCTTCGTCTGGGTGTAGGAATGACAATCGGAAAGCGTATTGATCTCGGCGCTGATCTTGTTGTTCCGTTGAATAAAACGATTTACAATCTTTCAAATCCTTATTTAGCGATCGGCGCGGATATTAAAATCTTTGAAGTGCTGAAAGTAAATGCAGGTATTTCAGGAAGCGCGGACCTCGGATGGAATCTTCCTTTCGGAGTTACACTCGGGCCGCTTGGGCCTTTTGAGCTCGGACTTGCTACGGGTGATGTGCTTACCTTCGTTGACAAAACGCGGAACCCGAATATTTCGATCTGCATGGGATTTCTTCGCCTGAATATTGATCCGAAAAAAGAAAAAGGATCGAACGTTCCTCCAACACCAGGGATTTAAAAAATTTACGATGTACGAATTACGATTTTAAATTAAAAGCATGGAGATTGTCAGATTCATTTCTTATCACACATCAAAAAACAAATCGTACATCGCACCGAAGGCGTCCCTTCGGGATAATTCGTAATTCGCACATCCTCCAAAACAATGACTGATTTCAAGGATAAAATAATCTGGATCACGGGCGCATCATCCGGCATAGGTGAAGCGCTGGCGAAGGCATTTGCAGCGGAGGGCGCAAAGCTGGTGTTATCCGCAAGAAGAACGGATGAGTTGGAACGTGTAAAAAAAGAATGTAAGCTCAGCGATTCCTATTGCATGATCCTTCCGCTGGATTTGTCTGCAACTTCTTCAATTGATAGTCTGACACAATCCGTGCTCGCAAAATTTTCACGCATTGATATTCTCGTAAACAATGGCGGAATTTCACAACGTTCATTAGCAAAAGATACGCCGCTTGAAATTGACCGGAAAATAATGGAAGTGAATTTTTTCGGACAGGTTGCCGTTACAAAAAGTGTGCTGCCTGTAATGCTGAATCAAAAGCAGGGACAGATCGTTGTCATCAGCAGCATCGCGGGAAAATTCGGATTCTGGTTCAGGACTGCTTATTCTTCGTCCAAACACGCGCTTCACGGATTCTTCGAAGCGTTACGACTGGAAACAGAAGCAGACGGAATTCAAGTGCTGATCGCTGTTCCCGGAAAAATCCAATCAGACATTTCACTTCACGCCTTAAAAGAAGACGGAAGAGAAAACAATGTGATGGAGAAAAGTCAGCAGCAAGGAATGCCTGCGGCTGAATGCGCAGCAATCATTCTTAACGCGATCAAAAGCGGGAAAGAAGAAATTTTAATCGGCGGAAGAGAAATAAAAGCAGTCTGGCTGAAACGTCATTTTCCAAAATGGTTCGGACGTGTCATCCGCAAACAACCTAAAGAATAATAAAACTCCTAATACACCGCAACATGAAAATTGGTATCTACGCTGCAATTATTATTGTATCACTCATCGTCCGGCTGATCATATGGGCTGTGAAAAATAAATCTGCGACTCCCCCGACTTATACTAATAATCAATATCCGAAGCAGGGCCAGCCGATGAAGCAGCCACCGCCGTATATTCCGCCTTCACAGCAGCAGGCAACTGATTTTTCCAGCCTGTTTGACGAGCAGAAAAGCTCCTACGAACAAAAACCGAACGCATTCACGAATACAACTCCGTCAACGCCATCTTTCAAAGATCCTTTTGATGAGCAGCAGGCCGGCTTTTCTACAATGACCAACCGGAATACAAACAGTAATATGGGAGCAGGAAGTCAAAGCTACTATTGCATGTACTGCGGAAAAAAATTCCAGAGCACTGCGGCGTTGAAGATGGATACTTGTTTTAAACATCCGAAGTCAGACCAGGGATTGCAGAAGCATGTGATGTATACGGGTGCGGGGAAGCCGAATATTGGATTTTAGAATTTCCTGCGTGTTCTTCCCGGCTAAGCCTGGAAGAACACACACCTCACTTCACCAGAATCTTCGCCTCCAGCATATCCATCATTGCGTACTTCACTCCTTCTCTTCCTAAACCGGAATCTTTTATTCCACCATACGGCATGTGATCTACACGGAAAGTCGGAACATCATTATGGATCACACCACCGGCTTCAATTTCTTTAAACGCTTTATCCAGCTCGGAAATCTCATTGGTAAAAACGCCAGCCTGCAAGCCGAATTTTGAGTCGTTGATCTGCGCGATGGCGTTTTCGAAATGTTCGTAAGGCTCGAGCAACACTACCGGACCGAAAACTTCTTCGCAATTCACTTTCATCGTACGGTTGGTCTGCGTTAAAACAGTTGGGGGATAAAATGAGCCATTCCTTTTTCCTCTGAGCAAAACTTTCGCTCCCGAACTTACTGCTTCATTCACCCACGTTTCAACACGCTTTGCATTTTCTTCATCGATCATCTCTGCAATTTCAGTAGCCGCATCTGAAGGATCTCCCGTTTTTAATTTCGAAGCACCTTCACAAAACAACTTTGAAAATTCTTCGAAAATTTCTTTGTGAATAAATATTCGTTGCGC
>JALYQL010000009.1 GCA_030855855.1 Bacteroidota bacterium
AATAGCGTCAAAGCTCCCGTCAGCCTCAGGAATAGAAGTGATATCAGAAATAATATCCAGCTTTCCGTAATCCCAGGAAGTCATCTGTAATCCGCTATCCATGTTTTCAGGTTTGTATGCGGCAAAATCCTGTGAAACATATTTCAGATGTGCGCAAAAAGGTTTGTATTGCTGCTCTCCCGCGCCAGCATCAAGCAAACGCGCATTTACCGGAAGCTTTTCCAGCTGGCGTTTTACCCAGTCTCTTCTGTTGTCTTCGTTGTGCATTCTACGCCAGGTCAGGCAGATTATTTTTTGAGCTTATTCCAGTCAGAAAAATCTATTCCGGTAAGTTCCCCCAGTTTGTCATTGTGCGGCGCATAAAATTCAGTGAGCAGCTTTGACATATTTTCCGGAATTCGTGCGTAAAGCTTACTTGTCTTATTAATATTGCGCAACATTTCACCCACCTTGTAATCCATTTTGCCCGGCAATATTTTTCGAAAAAGTTTCTTGACAGGATTCTGGTTCCTTAATAGCTGCACCACCAATCTTCCATAAGAAGGCGATCGGTTGACGTGCGTGACATTGTATTTTGTTTCCGTATCGGGCATGAATTCCGCATCCACGTCCAGCCATTTAAAAAGCTCCTGGCAAATAGCTCCTGAGCGCGATTTAAAATCTTCGTAGCGGATGATCATGACCTGATCCTTCGGAAAATGTTTATAGATCATGGAAAGGTGCATTTGATAAAGGCTCATGCCGATAAAAAATTCATAACGCCAGTCGGTAGTATCACCTTTACGCACAACAGGCTCGATAGATTCAAAAGTCCCGTTAATTGCGCCGTAATTTTTTTCCATCAGGTAGGAAGAATAAGTTCTTTCTACCGGGTTTCGCAAAATGAGCACGAGCTTGCATGCCGGATTATGATCTTTTAAACGTTTAATACCGCTTTCGCTAACGTATAAACCTGCATTTTTGGCAATAAGCCGGATCGATTCGTCGGAATCATGATAATATTTCCGTAACGCCGCATCAAGGCCTTTGTTATGCTCTGCAGCATCAAAAAAATAGCTGAATTCCTTGTGTGGATGTGCTTCCAGGGAAGGGTGCTGGCCCAGGTAATTTTTCATGGATGTAGTCCCGGCTTTTTGCGCACCGATAATCATCAATGAAATTTTCTTTCCAGCTGCCTGGTCGGGGATCTGCTCCATCATATTTTGCCGGCTCACAAGATAGGAATTTTGATGAATTTTAGCTCTGGGAAAATAGAACACGGATGGCACGGATTGAACGGATTTTCACTGATCTGTTTTCGGCATAATTTTTTATCCGTTTTTATCCGCCAAATCCGTGCCATCCGTGTTCTATCGTGTAAATTCGCGCATGGAAATCATCTTCGCCTCCCAAAATCAGAATAAGATCAGAGAAATCAGCGCGCTCATGCCGGAGCACATTCATATTGTGGGACTTGATTCGGTCGGAAATCCGGTTTTCAAAGAAGAATTACCCGAAACAGGCGACACGCTCGAAGCAAATGCCCTGCAGAAAGCCCGTTTTGTTTTTGAGCATACCGGAAAAGCCTGTTTTGCAGACGATACAGGGCTTGAAATTTATTGTCTCGGCAATCGTCCGGGCGTGTATTCCGCGCGATATGCCGGTGAAGCGAAAAATGCGGACGAAAATATTGCGAAGATACTTTCTGAAATGAATAATTGTGAGAACAGGTCAGCACGTTTCCGGACGGTTATCGCTTTTGTAAATGGGGAAAAGGAGCATCTTTTCGAAGGTGTTGTAGAAGGAGAAATTCTTAAGGATAAAAGAGGCTCGAATGGATTCGGCTACGATCCTGTTTTTGTGCCGGAAGGATTTTCAAAAGCATTTGCCGAAATGGAACTGGCGGAGAAAAACTCGGTGAGTCATAGGGCGAGAGCGTTGGTGAAGCTGGTCGGGTTTCTCCAAAAGTCCTGATCACTTTCGCTGAAGCTTCACACTTGTCAGGTTTTCAACAACACTTCTTGAAAACCTCCCCGTTTCACCTCAGACACAGCCTCCCAAACCCTTATCTTTGTGTGGCCTATGAAAATACGTGTTGGCATCTTTTTTGGAGGCGTTTCAAAAGAACGCGAAATCTCCTTTGCAGGCGGAAGAACCGTTTACGATAATCTCGATAAAGCGCTCTTCGAACCTGTTCCTGTTTTTGTGGATAGCTTCGGTAATTTTATCCTGCTCCGGTGGGAATATATTTACAAAGGAAGCATTCGCGATTTCTATCCGCCGCTGGAAATGGTGCCTGATTCACCCGGCGAATTCCAGGTGTATGCGGAAAGCTTAAACCCTGATGCAGACCAGCAGCAAGCTATGGCGGCGAAGCTCGGAAAACGGGTTGCAGCCGATGAGCTGAAAGGACTGATCGATTTTGCTTTTCTGTGCCTTCACGGTCCATTTGGTGAAGATGGCAGAATCCAGGGAATGTTCGAATATCTCGGTATTCCGTATTCAGGAAGCGGCGTTTTGCCTTCAGCCATCGGCATCGATAAAGCGATTCAGAAACGATTGATGGTAAATGCCGGATTTGCTTCACCGAAATTTTTCTCCGTTAAACGCAATGAATGGTTCAACGGCGATAAAAAAACAATTTTTGAAAAAGCGAAGAAAGAGATTGGTTTTCCGCTGGTGATGAAATCTGCTACACAAGGTTCATCAATCGGAATTACCATTTTGCATTCGGATGATCTCATTGCGTTTACTGCGGCTGCGAACAAAAGTTTTTTTACAAGAGAAATTACTGCTGTTGAATGGAAAAAGCCGGATGACGAAGGCAGGAATGAATATATCCGTTCATTGACAGATATCCGTGAAGGAATAGGAATGCCGTTGATCGTTCATGCCAATACTAAAACAGAGATCAGCTTTCATCCGGATGTATTGCTGGAAACAATTGAAGCTTATTTTGCAAGTAATGATGCTCCGTTATTTCTCGAGTCGCTCGATGCAGAAAGTGAAATTCTTATCGAAGGGTTTATAGAAGGAAAAGAATTCTCCTGCATTGTTGTGGAAGATGAAAACGACAAAGCTGTCGCGCTTCCTCCGACAGAAATAAGAAAAGGAAAAGAATTATTCGATTACCGTTCAAAATATTTACCCGGACTTTCACGCAAGATCACACCGATCGAATTGCCGGACGACCAGATTGAAAAGATCCGCAAAGAATGTGAACGGCTCTTTTCCGCTCTTGATTTCGATGTGTATGCGCGCATCGACGGATTTATTACAAATGAAGGAACGATCTATCTCAATGATCCGAATACTACTTCGGGCATGATGCCATCTTCCTTCTTCTTTCACCAGGCGGCTGAGATCGGTTTAAATCCTTCGCAGTTTCTCACCTTTATTCTCCGCACTTCTTTGCGTTCACGTATCCGCGGAGATAAAAATGCACATCGTTTCGATCACCTGCTGCAACGTTTGGATGAAGGAATGCATCATTTACGCGCGAAAGGTGAAACGAAGATTCGTGTTGCGGTTGTGCTGGGCGGATATTCTTCCGAGCGTCATATCTCGGTGGAAAGCGGAAGAAATATTTACGAAAAGCTTTCTTCGTCTACGAAATACGCGCCTTTTCCCGTTTTCCTTACCGGAAGCAATGAAGAGCACAACCTGTTCATTATCCCGGTAAATATTCTGCTGAAGGATAACGCCGACGATATAAAAGACAAGATCGATAACTGGAAAGTGCATCCTGTTGTGCAACGCATTATTAATTCCTGCGAAGGAATAACACATACGTATTCCTCTCCCGACGCGCTCGCTGCCCCACGTAAAATTACTTACGACGAGCTTGCGCAAATGGCAGACGCGGTTTTCATCGGCCTGCACGGTCGCCCCGGTGAAGATGGCGCTATCCAGGAAAAGCTCGACGCGCTCGGATTACCTTACAATGGTTCAGGAAAAGCAAGTTCAGAAATCACCATTGATAAATACCGCACGAATGAAATTCTCATGCAGAATGGATTTCTCGCGGCCGCGCATATGCTCGTTACTGAAGAAGACTGGAAATCGGATCGCGATGCTGTGCTGAAAAAAATTGACGAACAGATCAAATGGCCTTTCATCGCCAAACCGGTTGATGATGGTTGCAGCTCTGCGGTGCGTCGTGTGAAAACAAAACAGGAGCTGGAAGTCTTTGCCGACCTGATTTTCCGCAAGACAGAAGAATTTGATGCCGGAAAAGCGGAAATATTAAAGATCAAAGCGAAAGAAGAATTTCCACGCAAAACTGTTTTTCTGATTGAAGAATTGATCAGCAAAAAAGATGCGAAACATTTCCTCGAGATCACCGGTGGAATGTTGACGCGCTATAACGACAAAGGAGAAGTGGAATACGAAGTGTTTGAAGCTTCGGAAGCTTTGTCGGAAGGAGAAGTGCTTTCGCTCGAAGAGAAATTCCTCGCCGGGCAGGGACAAAATATCACGCCGGCCCGCTATGCATTGAACCCGGAAGAACGCCAGCAGATTTCTGACCAGGTAAAGGCAACCCTTGGCGCGGCAGCACGTCTGTTAAATATCCGGGGCTATACCCGGATAGATGCTTTCGTGCGCGTATATGGAGCCGGTAAGATCGAAACAGTTTTTGTGGAAGTGAATTCATTGCCGGGAATGACGCCGGCCACTTGTATTTTCCACCAGGCCGCGATCAACCACTATAAGCCTTACGAATTTATTGACCGCATTCTTGATTTTGCATTTGCAGGTAAACGCAAACAAGTGCAGCAGCATGCGTAGATAATTCAGCAGGTAAAACCAACGCCTTATAATGAGCGCACACCTATGATTAAAAAGTTTTTTACATTTTTCAAAAGCCGCCAGTTCCTCATTAACCTCGGTATCGCCATCGTCGCGCTGCCTTTGTTTTTCTGGCTCATTTTTGCATGGCTTGGTTCATTTACAAGACATGATGATTTTGTGCTCGTGCCTGATTTCAAAGATTTAAAATCAAAGCAGCTCGAAACATTTATCGCCGATAAAAAAGTGAATTACGAAATCATCGATTCACTCTGGGATCCGAAGCTGCAAAAAGGAACTGTGATCAAGCAGGATCCGGAGCCCGGAATGAAAGTGAAAGAAGGCAGAAAAGTTTACCTGTATGTCACCGCTGTTCAGCCACCGACAATCAACATGCCGAAGCTGGAAGATCTTTCTTTACGCCAGGCCATTGCAGTCTGCGAAAGTTACGGACTCATCGCGGCGCCTAAAGAAATTTCAAATCCATGCAACGGTTGCATTGTGAAGCAGGAATACAACGGCAAACGTATCGAGCCCGGAACGCCGGTCAAAAAAGGATCGAAGATCGTGCTGTATTTCGGAAAAGGAGAAGATGGAAACAGCCAGGGATTTGCTGTTCCGGACCTGGTAGGTTTGACATTTCGCCAGGCTCGCGGGAAAATGGTTGATCTCGGATTGGAATGGCTTGTAGTTGCTGATCCCGGAGTAAAAGATACATTGAACGCGTTAATCTACAGCCAGGAGCCAAAGCCGGGACGTGATCGTAAATTAATACAGGGCGCAATGGTCGATCTGCGCTTAACAAATGATAAGAGTAAAATCGGGACCGCAGCAGATACAGACGATGACGACCCTGAATAATCCGTAAATTAGTAAGTATGTTGAAGACCCGTTTTTTGATTTTGATTTTTTGCGCCACGTTTATTTGCAGTGGTAAAATTTTCGCGCAGGAAGAATTGGTGCCGCTTACTTTCAATCCGGAGCAGGCTGCTGATGCTGCACGTTTTGCAGCGCAACGTTCAGCCGCTGTAGCTCCTGCTGATACAGTGATTATGCCGCTCGCCGGCTTCCGCGATAAATTTGAGTATGAATCCCATCGTCCCGATTCTTTGCTTTGGGAAACAGATCCTCAATATTATCCCAACGCAATCGGTTCAGGCGTGTATATCAATCGCACATGGGCTATGTCGCCCGTGAATCTTGGTGTATGCACATTTGACGGATTGCAATGGAACGGTGAGCCTTACGTGGCGCTTGCTTCACAGAACAGCACGGGTCCTTGTGATGAATTAATATCCCGCGCGCTGAACCTCGGCAAGATTGATAATCCAAACGATTCTATTCTGGCAGTTGGCGATTCATTGTATTTCAGCTTCTGGTACCAGGCAGGAGGAAGAGGATATATGCCAAACACGCAGGATTCGATTTTGCTTGACTTCAATGTTCCTGCATGGAATCCGCAGCCGACAACTTATGTATGGAAAAATGTCTGGTACAAATTGGGCTACAATGCAGGATCAGATACGAGCTTTCATTTGGTTATGATTAAGATCGACAGCGCTTCATATTTTACTCCGGGTTTCCGTTTTCGTTTCCGTAATTATGCATCTCAATGTGGAAGCAATGACCATTGGCATATAGATGATATA
>JALYQL010000361.1 GCA_030855855.1 Bacteroidota bacterium
GAATTTAAATCCACCGGGATAATATAATTCCCGTACGTACACGACAACAGCTGTTTCAAGATAACCCATTGCAATGCTGAAAAGTGTGAGCCAGAAAATTGTTTTACGAATTTCTGTTTTGTTGATCTGAAGTATTTGGTTCATGGGATTAATATCTTGTAACGATTTCGAGCTGAGGATTTACAGCATGCAGCTTGTTTTTCATATCGTCGGCCATGTGATCAATGTTTAACCATTTCAGCTTTTTCATATGGAGGAGTGGTGAAAGATCAGCCACATGAGTTCCGCTCAGATCGAGATACTCAAGCTTAGATGCATTTTCAATTCCTGAAACAGAAATAAGGTTTGGATTGTTGGAAAGAGCAAGCACGCGGAGATTAGGAAATTTTGCTGCTTCACCAATATTTTCAAGATCGTTGTAAGGCGCTTCAAGCGTGGTAATTTTTTCGAAGCCTTTGAAATAATAAATGGCTTTTAATTCGCGGCCCGAAAGATCAAGCCGCACAGCTGTTCCGAAAGTGCTGCGTTGCTTCAGCTCACTGTAATTGCGATCTGCTTTGAAAACATAGGAAGGCCATTTATTTTCCGTGCGCAGCTGCATTTGATCAGACAGGAAAAGATAAGCGCGTTCGGGAATCGCCAAAGTCAATCCTGCATTCGAAGTTTCTGCGGGATGCTGAACAGAATAATCAATGAGGTGCGGTAAAATATTTATTGATAATGAATTCAGGTAGGCTAAATCAGGTTTACGGTTTGTTTTGAGATTATTGCTGATGATCAATCCGTCCCAATTCACAAAACAGGCAATGATCCACACGCTGTAAAAAAGCCAGGAATTCATGCGTACTAAAAACGCGTTTGTTTTTTTGCCTTGCACTTTCCAGGCGGTCACAATCAAACCGATCAGCGTTAACAATAAATAAAAATAAACGCCGATCCGTTTGTAAGTGAGTCCCAGCGAAAGAATGTAAACCTCATTCCGCCATGCCGTAGAGAAAAGCATAAAAGCATTCTGCACAATCCATGCAAACGCGAGCATTCGTAATGCTTTTCCATTGGCAGAAAAATTCATTCTTCCGCGGAAATAAAACAGGATGATGAGCATCGCCAGAATAATTGAAACGATGAGTGTGCCAACTCCCTGGTGTACATACGCAGTGCGCGATACGCCATCAGGTAATTGCCCGTCATTGCCAAACATAAAAGCAAGGTCAAGCCCGTTGACAATGAGCAGCATGATATTAAGCAATGACAAAAGCAGGATGCCGGAAAAACGTTCGCTGTCAATGCTCATGAGTTTGTCTGTCCAGCCCGGCTCTTTCTGCGGATTAAGATTTAAGGATTGCCTTCCATCCCACCCGACGATGCCGGGAATGGAATTATGATAATAAAAACCATAAACAACGAGTGCGCCTGCAATAGTAAAGCAGATCCACCCGAATGAGATCCAGTCGAAATTTATTTTTTCCGTCAGCTTCAAAAACAAAACGCTTGAATCGCGGTAGAGAAAAAAGAAAACAAGCACGACCAGCAATGCACATCCCACAATTAAAATCCGGCTCCCAATGCGGCTTCCCTGCGGACCGGGAGCGCGCTCTGCCCGACGTTCAGCAAAACGCACAAGCATAAATCCGATGGACGCGGCTGTCGAGATCAATGAAGAAAAAATCCCGGTAAGCACCGATCCTTTTTGATTGCAGGCGAAATAAGAAGCTAACAAGAGGGAAAAGAAAGTTGCAAAAACACTGAGTGGATTTCCATAATAAAAAACACAAAAGGCAGCACACATCGCTCCCGCACCTGCCAGCAACCATTTCCTGATCTTTAAAATGCGCGGATCAAGCAATACTTGTCCCGCCAAAAGTATTCCGGTGAAAATTAAAAAATTCAATCCGGGCATTTGTTGCCAGAAGAGAATGCTGTAAACAAATACACTTATAAGGAAAATCCAGTCGGTTCTTTTCATGGCATCAATTTTAGATTTCTTTATTTTTAGATTTTAGATTGTTTAAATCATTTTTAAATCGGAATGAAAATCTTCCAGCTTATTGATTTGTCTCTGGACGATCAGCAATGGAATAATTCCGAAAAGACCGAAAGAGCAATCGATGAGCGTCCAGAAAAAAGGGATGCCGCGTATTTGTCCGCAAACAGCCGCGAGTACAAAAACTCCGGTGCACGCAATCATCCCTATGCGTAATACCCACGCGTTTTGAATTGGATTCCTGTAAACTCCTATAAAAAACAAAGCGATGACGATATGCGCGTATGCCAGCCAATCGTAACCGTAAAGCAGGAAAGGAAATTTTGTGGCCATTACATCAATGCCATCACTGATGATGTACAGCCATGGCAGTAAAAAATCCGGAATAAAATTCTGGTGGTGAAGTAGAAAATGTAATTCGGAATATACCGGGAATGCGGTGATGCCGCTCAACACAAGAAAGATCATGAACAGCGCTATCCATTTACGAATGCGGGAAAGAAGCAGGCGACTTTCTTCATGCTCAGCGCGGACTTTGGCGACCGGGCAGACGATTGAAATTGTATCGGAGATTTTCATCAGAAGATATTTTAGAGTAAAATGATTTTAGATTTCAGATTGGGGCTGTAATTCAGTTTTATTGAGGATTATCTTTTTATAGTAAATGAGTATTGCTACTGAAAAGGGAAGAAAAAACAGGTAAACACTGATGCCTTCGAACAGGCTATTGCAGAGACCGATCAATATTGAAGGAATGAACAAGAGCCAGAAATTATCAGCATACGAAGCGGCAAGTGCTTTTCCAGCGCTTCAATAGTAAATACAACCGCCGCAATTATGCTTATAGCAGCAACAAGCAATGCAAAAATGAACACCACTATAA
>JALYQL010000031.1 GCA_030855855.1 Bacteroidota bacterium
ATGCCTTGTGCTGCTGCTACGAGGGGAACATAGTCAACAATGGAAGAAATGATTCCGAGAGCGGAGCCAATTAAATAAATGTTTCCAAGAGAATTATCGAGTACAGTTGCGAGTTCTTTAAGAACGCCAACGGATTGCATGGAGGAAACAGCCAATAAAATTCCGAGGAAAAAGAGAATGCTGGGGGTGTCTATTTTTTCTAAAGCGTGAGTAACGGAAAATCGCAATTTTTGCTCATGCTGTTTGTTGAAGTGCATATAGGAAACGATAATCCAGAGTATACTCAGTGCGAACAAAATTCCCATGAACGGGGGAAGGTGTGTTACGGTTTTAAATACGGGAACTAAAAGCAATAGGAGGATACCGAGAATTAAAACGAGGTTGGATTCTTTGCGGTTGACTGATTTATCGGTACGGATGGGTTCGAATGAGAATGTTTGGTTTTTGAATTTAGGACTTATGATGAGCAAAGGAACAAGACATACTGCAACACTTGGAAGAAATAATTTCACGATAATATTTTGAGCAGTGATTTGTCCACCAATCCACAGCATAGTAGTAGTAACATCGCCAATTGGTGAGAATGCTCCGCCAGCATTTGCAGCGACGATAATTAGCCCTGTGAACCAAAGCCGGTCGTTTTTACTCTCCAGAATTTTACTGACTAACGATGTCATTACTATCGCTGTGGTGAGGTTATCTAGCAGAGCGGAAAGGAAAAATGTGAGGATTGAAATAATCCAGAGGAGTTTAACTTTGCTTCTTGTTTTTATCTTATTGGTGATAATAGAAAAACCATCATGACCGTCAATGAGTTCTACAATGGTCATTGCACCCAAAAGAAAAAAGAGCATGGATGAGATTTCTCCAAGGTGGTGAATGAGTTGTTCGGTGATAATGTGGGTGTCACTGGAATTTACCATATAAATTGTCCAGCACAATATGCCAGTAAATAATGAAGCTGCGGCTTTGTTTAATTTGAGGGGATGCTCGAAAGCTATGGCAAGGTAGCCGACGATGAATACCGAAATTATAGCTGTGGTCATTTGCAAAGAGATATTTGTAATTGTAAGGAGAATATGCTATTCATCGTCTGCCTTGCTATTTAGTGCAGGTCGTTGAAAATTCAAATTGTAGCTTGGTAAAGGGAAATTGATATTCTCTTCGCGGAATCGTCTTAAAATTTCTAACCTCAAATCGCTTTTCAAAAATCCAATTCTGAATACTTCTTTCGTATAATACAGCAATTGAAAATGTAAAGCATGTTCGCCAAATTCTGCCAGACGAACACGCGGATGTTTATCGTCATCGCGCAAAATTATTTCGAACTTTAATGCTGATTCGATGAGAATCTTTCTAACTTTTCCAATGTCCTCGTTAAAGCCAACAGTTAAATCAATTCGGAATCTGCGGCAAAAACTATTATAGCTTGTGTTGATAATATAATCACTAATAAATTTATGATTGGGCACAATTATTTCGACTTCATCACGCGTGATGATGATTGAAGTTCTCAATGAAATTTCTTTAACTTTACCTACTTTGTCCTGGAGCTCTATAATATCACCTACTCTTATTTTTCTTTCCACTAAAATTATTATGCCTGAAATTAAATCATAGAATATCCCTTGTAAACCGAAACCAAGACCAACTAAAAGAGCAGCAGAACCTGCAAGTAAAATTCCTATTTCAAAACCTATTATGCGTATGCAAATGGTGAATGAGATAATCCATATGAGATATTTGAGCAAAATGTAGATAGAATTGCGTCTGCCTTTGTCTTGTTGGATTAATTTTTGATTTCTGAGTAAACTCCTTTTGCAAATAAATAAAAAGAAATAGGTAAGAAGGATGGTTGAGATCAGAGCAAGGATGGTAAAACCAGAAATGGAAATTCCTCCCGCTTCAAACAATTTATAGTCAAATAATTTCTCCATAATACGATATTTATAATTTCCAGATTAATGGAACAGTGAACAGAATGATTAACAGGGCACCTATTGTAAGTATTCCCCCAACCTTTATGAAATCTAAAATTTTATATCTGCCTGGAGCAAACACTAAAAGTGATGCAGGTTCAAAGGGTGCGATCATGGAAATGGAAGCTGATACAATTACTGCAATGGCTAACGGTCGTGGTTCAACACCCATTTCAACGGCTGATTGTAATGCAATGGGCAGCACCACTAGTACGGATGCAGCGTTTGACATGGGTTGTGTAAGTAGCACAGTGATAAGCATAAAACCCGCCATTAAACCATAATTGCCTAATGGGGAAAGTAAGTGTGTGATTTTTTCGGCAATAAATATATCGCCACCTGTGTTGGTGAGAGCTACGCCAAAAGCGCTCATGCCGCCAATCAAAATAATCATGCGCCAATCTACACTTCGCATTAAGGCATCTGGCGGAATAGCTTTAATTAAATAAGCCACCAGCGCAGTGAGCATAAATGCAATACTGATGGGAATAATTTTAAGTGACCCAAGCAATATAGCACAGCCGAAGAGAAGTAAAATTCCAAATCCCTTTCTCAGGTTGATGTTTTTTGATTTATCGTGCTGGCTTACGATAATAAAGTTGGCGTTCTGTTGAATTTTTACTACTTCTTCATGGGTTGTCAATACCACGAGCATATCACCTGACTTTAATTCAACATCATCTAAATTGCCTTTAAGGTTTTCGCTTTGGCGGTGAATGGCTACTACAGAAATGCTTCGTTGCTCTTGCAATAAACTTCTGTGAACCGATTTGCCGATATATGCGGAGTTGGGAAGCACCAACAGTTCCACCATTTCCATTTCCTGATTCAAATTGAACTTGGCATTAGCGTTTTGAAGAATGGAAAGATTTTCGGTTTGAAGAAAAAGCAAGAGGGAATCCTTTTCGGCTTTTAGAATCATGATGTCGCCTTGCTCAATATAAGTAGTGTCGGTTGGCACAAGTAATTCGCCGCCTCTGATAAGTTCTGCAAATTTAATTTGAGGATAACTCTTTTCAAACTTGAGAAATACTTTACCAATAGAAGGAGAATTACTGTTGACAATTGCCTCGCTTACATATTTGCGAAGGAATTTGTCGGTTTGAATCTTCTCGACTTCAAAGGCCGGTAGTAATTTTTTTCCGATAGTTGCCATAAAGAGTGTGCCGAATAAAATAATGGGTAAGCCCAGAGGCAATAGTTCAAACATACTAATAGGTTCGATTCCCTTTTGTGCAAGAAAATTGCTGCCTGCTATATTGGTTGATGTGCCGATGAGTGTGCAAGTGCCGCCCATGAGAGAAGCAAAAGCCATTGGCATTAATAATTTTGAAGGGCTTACATTGAATTTATTTGACAATCCGATCAAAGGAGCGATAAAAACTGAAACCACCGCAGTGTTATTCATAAATGCCGAAAGCGCAGCTGTGACAATCATGGTGGTGATGATGAGCCATGACAAATTAAGCTTAGGCAGTTTGTCCACTTTTTGCAAAAGGTATTCTATAATGCCGTTGTGCTTTAGTACACCCCCAATAATAAAAATGGTTATCAGCATAATGATAAAATCGTTTCCGAAACCCTGAAATGCTTCGTTGCTGTTGATTGCCCCTGAGAAAACAAGTAAACAAAGTGCTAGCAAAACAATAATGTCAGGTGATAGCCAGTGGATGGCAAACAATATCATAACGGCTAAAAGAAGGACAAGAACAAAGAGCATAGATATCTATTGAGGATCGTTGCGTTTAAAGACAACTGTTTGAATAGTTATGTTCATCTCATTGCTACCTTGTAAATAATATTTTTAATTGTGTTGTGGATACTCTGACTTTCAGCCATCGCTCTATTTTTGCCTTCTGTGCTTTTTCAATTGGCTTTGTTGATGAGATAAATGCTAACCAAATAGTAGTTTGTGTACTGTCGCTGATATTTAGCGATTGCTGAATGCTGAAAGATGAAACTTCGCTGTGTTGCGCTTTGAGTTCATAGAAAATCTGACGACTTAAAAGCTGTTGCTGATTGATACTGTCCAATTTGGTATTGATTTGTTGCAATTCTTGTTCACTTTCGGCTAAGGCTAGAGAGAGTTGGTTGGTTTCCTTGCCTTTGCTATCCTGCAAATAAGCAAAGCCCTGTTTTACCTGCAAGTTGCATTTGGCCAAATTATATTGGTCCAGTTTAGATTTCAATTCGTTGATTTGTTTTTCTTCAATGGGTGTTCCGCCATATACAAGGGTGATGGATTTTGTTTTAGGGTCAATGTTCTTTTTAAGGAGATAATCGTTTGGAAAAATAGCTTCGTATTTAATAAAGGCGTTGGCCCTTTGCAGGAATTTATTTTGCTCCACGATGTCGTAACCTAAATACAAACTAGGCAGCAGTGCAATAATGACGATAATCCAAACAATGCGCTTAGCTCTGTTTTCATCTTTTAACTGTGGCAAATGTTTGAATGGAAATTTGAGCATGCGCGTGGTAAGTAATGTTGCAAGGGCAATGAATACGGAGTTGATAAAAAACAAGTAGAAAGCTCCGAAAAAAAACTGGAACTGAAAGGTGGCTAAACCATAACCAGCGGTGCAAAGCGGTGGCATGAGCGCGGTAGCAATAGCAACTCCAGGTATTACATTTCCCTTTTGTTTGCTTAATGTGGCTAAAATGCCTGCAAAACCGCCAAAGAGGGCTATTAATACATCATAGATATTGGGTGAAGTTCGTGCGAGAATTTCGGAATGGGCATCGCTGATGGGTGTGATCAGAAAATAAATAGTGGAAGTTGTTAAGCCAATGCCAGCGGAAAACAGATAATTAAATAATGCTTTACGAAGCAATGCAAGGTCGTTGATTGCCAGGCCCAGCCCAAGCCCCATGATTGGACCCATTAATGGGGAAACCAGCATGGCACCAATGATTACTGCCGTTGAGTTAACATTAAGCCCCAACGATGCTATGAAAATAGCG
>JALYQL010000035.1 GCA_030855855.1 Bacteroidota bacterium
GTGCGAGGGTGGTTACAGATTCACTTTTTAAAAGTGGAATACTAAAAGACGGAAACGGCGGACAGCTCGATGCATTCCGTCACGCTTATTGGATGGCGTTATTAGTGCAGAAAATTCCAGGACGAAAAGCTGAAAAGTTGGGTAAAGCACATGAAAAAGGAAATTATCTCGGCTGGAAAAAAGGAATGCTGGAAGACAGCATGCGCGCTGATTCGATGTTATGTGTGATGGATCTTCAGAATAATGCCACAGGAATTTCTATGGGCAAAGAATATGCAAACGACACCACGCTACAAAAAAAATCGCTTGAAGCCGTACTTATTGAAAATGTAAAAAGGGGAAAGATGGTAATGATAAAGAAGAACAGCTTTGGCCAGCCGGAAGATAAAGCGGGAAGAATTATTGTTCCTGCGAATTATAAAGGAAAATGGTATTTACCGAAAGTGCTTGTGCAGACGGATTATAAGCAGCCGCGAAATTGATTACAGATTACAAGATTAAAGATTACAGATTACAAATGTTTTTTTGGAGCTATTGCGATTACTCCCATTGTTTTTGTAATCTGTAAGCCTGTAATTGGTAATCCTGTAATTGGTAATCCGGCACCGAAGGCGTCCCCTTGGGATAATTGGCAATCATTTCCCCTTCCTCAGGCTGATCAGATCTTTCACAATTCCCATTTTCGATTGGCCGGGCTGGAAAACGCCGTGCTGTGCTTTTCTTACATCCTCCACGGAATAAAAAGCATTGGGCTGGTGCGTTTCGATGAGTTCAATGACTTCTTTTAAATATTTGCGCTGGACAATGGAGAAGATCATTTTCACCGGGCCTTTTGCACCGTGAGCGTCGACTACTGTCATGCCGTGATTGGCTGAGCGTAGCGCTGTGATTAATTTTTCGCTGGTGCCGCTGGTGATGATGCGGATCACCTGCATGCCCAGCGCAAGACGTTCTTCGATTCGCATACCGACATACGTTCCCATTGCAAATCCTCCGGCCCATGCGAAATAACACAAGAAATTATCCGCGCGGTTCATCACCTGCTTCATCGCGATCAGCCAGATCAGCACTTCGAAAAAACCTACGATCGGAACTATTTTTTTGAAGCCGCGCGACATGAAAATATTGCGCAGCGTACCCAGGGTTACATCACTCATCCGCGCGACAAAGATCAGGATGGGAAGAATTAGCCAGCTCATTACATCTTCAGAAATTTCCATATACAAAGATTCGAAAATTTGAGATTCGAAAATCAGGAATTGCGAAATAAGAAATTAAGAAAGCAGGAAAATAGGAAAGTAGGAAATTGGGAAAAGATCGTCTTAGCCCAATTTCCTATTTTCCCAATTTCTTATTTCCTTTCCTACCGGGCAATGATCAGCGGTTTGGTCTCCATCATTTCTCCCGCATGTAACGAAATATAATACACGCCACCTGTAAGTCCTGACAGGGAAACACGCTCCGTGTATTCGCCTTTCATTCTTTTTCCTTTGCTGATCACGCGCACTGTTCTGCCCAGCTCATCAAGCAAAAGAATTTCCATATCGCCATTGACAGGAAGAGCAAACTTTATATTTACTTCATCGCTTGCCGGATTAGGATAAATATTCGTTTGTATGCTCAGCGCTGCCGATTGTTCGTGAACTGTCACAATATCATTGATGCTGGTAATGTTGGTTGAGAAAATTCCTTTCGCATGCGTCGCGACCACTACAAGCCCGTCAGAAACGCGCACGTCAGTCATATCGCAGACCTGGTTGCCGATCGTTGAGCTTCCTTGTCTTACCCAAACTGTCGTAAGCCCTGTCAACGTATCAGCAGCGAAAATGCCGATGCTGGTGGAAACGATGTAAACCATTCCGTCGCTTACCGGAAGGAAAGATGCCCAACGTATAGACGGGCCGTTTCCGCCGCCATTGCTGTTCTGCTCCAGATTTCCCGCAACTTTTTGCCATGTCGTTCCTCCATCCGGCGAATAAAAAAGACTGTAGATGCTGTAATTCGAAAACGTCACCAGGATATGGTTTCCGTCATTCGGATCAGTAGAAACGCTGCTCACAAAACCAGAAGCCGGAAAAGCTGATCCTGAAATATCGACCGGCACAGGTGTTCCTGTATTCGCGTTATCCACACGGTAAACTCTTTTTCTGTCGGTGCCGTAATACACACGGTTTGCCGGAGTTTTACAGCACGTAAGCGCGGTGATCTTCACAGTCGCAGTCGGAACAGAATCGGCCCATTGCACCCAGTTGGTGGAAATGGAATCATAATTTCCAACCATCGGAATAGTAGAAAGATCATCATTTCTCCAGAGGTATTTTCCACCGGCGAGATACATGATATTGTTATTGTTCGGATCGAGCACGAATGGATTGATGAACTGGTAACCCGTTGCCCCGATAGGATCAATACGTGCGAATGAGGTGACATTTCCTGCGCCGTCGAGAATCGCTCTTTTCATTTTTCCGTTCTGGATAGAAAAATAATACGCGCTTTGATTATCTGCGACCGCGCAATACGAACCATCTCCGCCATTGGGATGAAGCCACGGAGCAGTAAGCGTAGAGCTGTTGGTCCACCACGTGCCGTTATCCTGCGCGCCGCCGACAATAATATCGTTGCCTGCAGTCGCGTGATCAATTGCCACAGTGTAAAACATGCTGGTGAGATAACCATTGTTCAGATCATTCCATGCAACTGTTGGCTGCGCACAATTATCTGTCCGGAAAATTCCACCGTCGTTTGTGCTGAACATCACATCAGGATCAGAAGGAAGAAATGTCATTGTATGCTGATCAGGATGATGATTGAGATAGCTCGCAATAACCGGCAAAGCAGAGTAGGGAAGGTAACCGCCGATATAACTTGTGCTGCTTGTATCGTTAAAGCGGTTTGTATTTCTGTAAATGTTTGTTCCGCCGATGAAAATGATATTTGAATCATCCGGCTTTACACGCACAACAAGATCATAAGAACCTTGTGCGTTAAAATCACCGAATTGTCCGTAATGTTCCGAGTTCGGAAGGTTCATGGATAAATCTTCCCACATTCCGTCCGCGCCCGAACCATCGCCGCTGAGATACGTGTAGCGCCACAACACATTCCATTCAATATCGCCCACAAAATTCGTGTCCGGCATTCCTAATCCATTTGTGTTTCCGAGAAAATAAATTTCTTTTTCATTTGATGGATTAATTCCCATCACCACACGGTTGCAAAGTGAATCGCCGAACAACGAAGTGGAAATCTGCGTCCATGTTGTTCCCTGGTCAATGCTTCTCCAGATTCCTTTCTGCGGACCATCCGAGCTTAAAGTAGCGTAAACAATTCCTGAATCGCTGGTCACAGCAACATCTGTGAAATAAGAATACGCGCTTAAGTTTCCGCCGCGCACAGCAGTCCAGCTGGTTCCGCCATTAATGCTTTTATAAACAGCGCCAAGATTTGCCGAATACAAAACATCATTCGCTGTATCTGCTACATCAAGCGCGAGGCCCCATTGCATATCCCAGAAAGAATCAAAAGACTGCGGCGTGCTTGTTACGGTTGCTGCAAGCGGCTGCCATGTTGCTCCGTTATCCGTACTTTTCAACATTCCGTTTCCGAGAAAATACGCGCTGCCGCCTGAAGCTGATTGTCCGTAAGGTTCGCCTGATCCTGCGTACCATGTACTCTCATGACCCGCACGCGTATCCTGCGACAGGCATGTGATTCCGTGATAATCGAGCAGCGCTGTCAGCTGCGTCCATGAATTGCCTGCGTCGTTGCTTTGCCAGATTCCGCCGCTCGTGGAGCCGGAAATAAAATGGCTTTCGTTCAGCTTGTCAATTCCGAAAGCGCGTGTTCTTCCACCTACATTCCAGGGGCCACGCGGATTCCATACAGCTTGCGAAGCGCTGCGTTGATTGGAATTCTGCGGCAACGAAATGTCGCTTGGCAAAGTAGCGCCGAACGCAAGCTCTTTCTTGCGCATATGAGCCGGAATTGTTCCATCTGGCCCCGCTAAACGGCGATATTCCCAATCGAGACGCTGACGTGCATCATCTTCCATCGGATCGCCGGAATTGTCAGATTCTTTTTTGTCAGCAGTGTGTGTGCAGAGTAAATTCGAACCGCACAAAAGCGCGGCGATAAGAAAATGTAAAAGTTTTTTCATTGGGAAAGATTTTGTTCCTGAGGTGTGGTGGAGATTCAAATTTACGAAACTTCTCCGTTGGGCAGTATCCCAATGTAATTAAGCCACGGCAGTTGTTTCAGGAATTGCTAACAGGCGCGAACCGATAGTTTCGCTCCTACGGAGCTTGTTTTATTTGGCTTGTGTAGAGGTTAATAAAATTCCGCTCCTATGGAGCTATTAGCCAAAACTGATTGCGCAGCTCCGTGAGAGCGAAATTATATTAATCAATAATACCTGACATATACAAAGCTCTGTAGGAGCGAAATTATATTCATCAATAATATCCGACATATACAAAGCTCCGTAGGAGCGAAACTTTAGTAATGAATAATACCCGACATACACAAAGCTCCGTAGGAGCGAAATTATCACACAGCAATACATTCAGGAATTTCTAACAGGCGCGAACCGATAGTTTCGCTCCTACGGAGCTTGTTTTATTTGGCTTATGGAGAGGTTAATAAAATTCCGCTCCTACGGAGTTTGTTTTATTTGGTTTATGGAGAGGTTAATAAAATTCTGCTCCTATGGAGCTATTAGCCAAAAACTGATTGTGCAGCTCCGTGGGAGCGAAATTTTAGTAATGAATAATACCCGACATACACAAAGCTCCGTAGGAGCGAAATTATCACACAGCAATACATTCAGGAATTTCTAACAGGCGCGAACCGATAATTCCGCTCCTACGGAGCTTGTTTTATTTGCCTTATGGCGAGGTTAACGAAATCCCGCTACGATGCAGTTAATAGCCAAAACTGATTGTGCAGCTCCGTAGGAGCGAAATTATCACACAGCAATACATCACGGTCTTGACTTAATGACATTGGGTAGTAGCCTTTAATCTTTCAGGTCAATCTGTGAATTCCAGATTATTCTATTACATTTTATTTGGCAACCATGATCTATCCGTAAATTTGCATGTGAAACATTTTTTGATCTGCCTTTCCATTTTGTTTTTCGCTTCCTGTAACGTTGAACAAAAGCCTTCCGCCATTCCGGAAAGTCAAGAAATTTTTTGTTCAGGCGCGGATAAAAACAAGCTGCTGCAGATCATCGAAGGTGGTTGGGTGAATGAAGAATATATTAAAATGTTCCTGCGTTTGCGTTCACCGATGGCTGTCGCTGCGAAAGAAATTGCACTGCAGCAACTCGCTTTTGATATTTCTAATCTTTCCGGCGATACATTGATTAACGCGATTGGAAAATTGAATTGCAATGAAGGCGAACGATTCGATGTAATCTTTTACACCGGGAAAAACGGAAAAACAAAAATGAAGCTGGTGGAAGACCGTGACGATCTTTCAAATGCATTGGAGCTGGATTATGAAATAGCAGAGGGCGATACCATTTTAGTGGTAAAGAAAGGGTCAGCTCCTTCAGCGCGTTTTAAACGTCAGTTCAGAATAATATTTTCTGCAAATGATATTCCTGTTTCTGCGATGGAATATTATGTGAATAAACATTTATTTGCCGGTGAATGGGAAATGAACGGAGCTGCAATTTCTTTCACCGAAAAAGGAAGTGCCCGGAATTTCAAATCCTTCAGGCATTATTCAGTCACCACGCGCGATCCGGAAGCAGCATCATTACCCGATGAAATTTCTTTTTACAACGATACTTCGGGCATTACGTATGCATTTACCGTAAGGAATAATACGATACAGCTTTACGAATTAAAACAGTCGGAAGACGGCACAGCGTTTTCTCGTGGTCCTTTGTTTGGTGAATTGAAGAGAAGGTAATTATCAATTACCAATTACAGAATTACCAATTACAGATGTGTGGAACTTATCTGTCGTGACTCCGCAAAAAACGCCTCTCGTCTGTAATCTGTTATCCGTTTACCGTAATCTGAAATCCATATCCTATTGTTTTCGTTTTTCGTTCTTTTCGTTTTTTATTTCGTTTTTCGCACCCCTTTATCCGTTTACAAACGTTTACTACCGATTAATTGCTCTCCTGTCCATTAGTTTCGGCCTTCAGAAAGCTGATGGATAATTTTGCCGCGAGAATTCCTTTACTGCGATTGCTGATTCCTTTTATTCTGGGAATCATTGCCTGCTACTATTTTGAGCTCCACATAAGCTGCACAATTTCTTTTGCATTGATTCTGTTTTGTGTTTCGCTTTTATCCGCGTATAAAAAGCTGCTGAAACAATCGCTAAGCTGGCGTGGGGCAGATGGAGTATTGATTTCCCTCGCTTTGTTTTTCTCCGGGCTCGGGATCTGTTCTATACAGTCAGAAAAACCACAGGCTACATTTTCAGCCAATGAAACAAACGCAGTTTTAATCACGCTCTTCAACGATCCGGTTATAAAAGAACGCAGCATCAAATTATTTGCAGAAGTCAGCGCTGAAAAAAACGGTGAATGGAATCCGGTGAAGAAAAAAATGCTCATTTACCTGCAGCGCGATCCTTCAGCGGAAAAATTGCGGTATGGCGATAAGCTGATTTTACACAGCACGCCGGCAGAAGTACAAGCGCCGAAAAACCCGGAAGAGTTTGATTACAAAGCATGGCTCGCCCGGCAAGGCGTGTATGAGCAGGCGTATGGTAAATCGGGTTCCTGGAAATTAATTTCAGGAGGAAATGGAAGTTTTTTCAAAGAACAGGCGCTTGAATTGCGCAGGTACTTTTTAAACAAATTAAACAGCTACGGATTCAGCACATCTGCTTATGGTGTTGCCGCTGCATTATTGCTGGGCGCGTCAGACCATTTAGATCCGGGAACAATACAATCGTACAGCGCGTCAGGGACATTGCATGTTTTATCTGTTTCCGGAATGCATGTGGCGCTCGTGTACATCGTGCTGCTTAAATTACTCGCGCCGCTTGAACGAAGAATGAAAATGAAATGGCTCAGCATTTTTATTCAACTTGTTTTTTTATGGTTTTACGCTACGTTAACCGGTTTGTGTCCTTCCGTGCTGCGATCCGTAACCATGCTCAGCGTTGTAATTGCAGGAAGAGCATTCAACCGAAACGCACATATTCTCAATTCACTTTCTGCTTCCGCGCTGATCTTATTGTTGTTTAATCCGCTCCTGCTTTTTGATATCGGTTTTCAATTATCCTACCTCGCTGTCGGCGGAATTGTAATGCTCCAGCCGAAACTTGAAAGTCTGTGGGAACCTGATACAAATTCATTCAAAGGAAAAATCCTAAAACATTGCTGGACTTTGGTTTCCGTTACGCTCGTTGCGCAGGTCTTCACTTTTCCATTGGGACTTTATTATTTTCAGCAATTTCCATTGTATTTTATTTTGTCGAATCTCGTTATTATCCCGCTTTCAACAATCGTGATGTATGCCGGTTTATTCCTGCTGATTGTTTCGCCGTTTATAATCATTGCAAAACCGATCGCAGTTTTGTTCGGCTTCCTTGTGGAATTGCTGAATGCATGTGTCGCAAAAATTGAACATCTCCCGAGTGCTGTTCTTCATTCTGCCAAATGGGAAAAGATGGAATTGCTGCTGCTGTATTTGTGCATTTGTTTTCTCATTTTGTTTTTGATCCGCAAGCGAAAAATTTTTCTCCGTTTTGGAATGGCAACTTTGTCGGTAATGCTTGTCTTCGGTGCATGTGAAAGTCACAAAAATTTAAGTCAGCGGCATCTTGTTTTTTTTAATGTCAATCATGCATCGGTTATTGCGGTAGTGAATGGAAAGGAGATGGTGCTTTTAACCGATACCACCTTATTAAAACACAACGGCGATATTGATTTTCACGTAGAGCCATTTCTGAAAGCGCGAGGAGTGAAAGAAGAAGATTTTATTTCAATAAGCGATTCGCTGATCCTGAAAAATGATTTTGCCCGTTATGGAAAAGGTCGTTTGTATGCTTTCGGGAAACAGGTGGTGTTGGTGGATCAGCATTTTCGTTCGCAACTAAATGCTTCAGATAAAATTATCCTGATGCGGAATAATGCGTTTGTTGATTTGAAGAAATTGATTGAACAATCGAAGCCTGACCTGGTTGTTGCTAATGGTTCGAGCGGGAAGAAGAAGATTGCGAAGTGGAAGTTGATTTGTGAAGAGGAAGGTGTGAAGTTTTATGATGTTACGGATGAAGGAGCGTTGGTGCTGGAGGAGTAGGAGAGGCGTTGAAGCGCTTTAATGTCCTTTCTCATTTTACCCACTTCACCCATCCCGCGATACCGTAAATACCACCGGGCGGGTGATTGCATACACAATACAACCTTTGCCGATGAATATATTTTCTGATGCCTGACTGCTTACATGAATTTGAAAATTATTCAGGGCTGGATTTATACAATCATGCTCTTTTGCATTTTCACTCTCCAGTAAAAAAGTATTGAATTCCTGCTGGTGTTTCACGCGTTTAATGTAACGCAATACGGGAGCAGGAAGCATTTTTAACAACGTTGGATTTTTGCCGCTTATGATTTTTCGGGATCAAACTGCTTTGTTTTCTTATGATTGTTCATTGTTGTGAGAAAACAAATACGCATGATCGGTTATGTCATATTACCCATTTGTTTTTTGTTTTGTTTAATTTTCAAATACCAGTTGCACTACCTGACTTTCCGGTAGTTTGCGGGATGAAATTCCATCTTTTTCCAGCATAAAAATATGAGGCGAATCATAAAAAATCAAGCAATTATTAAATCATAGTGAATTGATGATCATAGTTCTTACCTGGTTTTGAAGCGGATCAATATCTTCTTTGGTCAGACCGTTCGTCGGTACAGGTTTATGAATAACTATTTCAGCAATTCCGGGTCCGGCTCTTCCTTTCCACATTCCGCTTCGCTCTAACCGTTTCCAATTCGTGCGGAAAGTAATTGGCAGAACAGGAACTTGTTTTTGAATTGCAATTGTAAATGCCCCCGGTTTAAATGGTCCGGGTTGGGGAAGATTTTTTGAAATTGTTCCTTCTGGAAACAGTACTATGGGATGTCCATTGTCGATTTCATGCAGTATTTTTTTCATTGCCCTGACAGACCCTGTTCTGCTGTTGCGATCAACGAGAATATTCATGCCTGAGGTATACGCAATATGAAATAAGGGCCATTTTTCAATTTCTTTTTTGCCGACAAAAACAAAGTACTGTTTGAAAATGGAATAAATGCAAAATGCATCGAGGAAAGAGGTATGGTTGGAACAAATGATATAAGCTCCTGTTCGCGGGATGTTTTCGGCACCTTTCACTTTCAAGACAATTCCAGTAAAAAAAAACAACGCCCGGGAATAAAACCTCATCAGCGTAAATGCACAGGGAAACCGTTTTTCGTTATAGAGGAAATAATATAGAAAAGGAAATATGATGAGCAGTGAGAGCACAAAAAACAGCAGAAAATATATTTTATAAATTATCCGTAACGGAAGTAACAGGTATTCGGATAATTTGATCTTCTGCCTCATCACCTTCAATATGCCGCCGGTAAGATCGACGCTTTTTTAATTAAGAATGAAGCAGGAAAGGTAGAAGTATGGAAATTCTCTGTAGCTGTTTACAATCATGTTTTTATATGAGTGGGAATATTTTATCGGCAAAGTCTTGCCTATAGTTTTGGTACAAATAAGGTTCAATGTTTTCTATTGCATCTGTGTACCTGAAAAGAAGCATTCCATGGAATAACTTTTTTAACCTGAAACAGGACATTATCGTCCGGGTCGATTCTAAACAAACAAAAACAAAAAACTATGTTATCAAAAAGCCAGGCACGAACGTTTTTTCTGGGAGGGACGATCATCACGTTCCTTATTTTCCTGGGATTGTCGTGGAACACATTAGCCAATGAAGTTCCGAAACGAACGCATGAAGAAAATCTTACGACACAAGTCACTGCGGGAAAGCACTTGTGGGAGGATAACAATTGTATGGGATGTCACTCCCTGATGGGTGAAGGCGCTTATTATGCTCCTGAGCTTACCAAAGTGGTGGAGCGCCGTGGTGAAGGTTACATGAAAGCAGTTTTAACTTCCAAAGTTCCATGGTCTCCTCGTGGAAGACAAATGGTGGCTTACGGATTTTCTGATAAAGATGCGAATGACCTGATCGCATTCTTCACCTGGGTCGGAAATATGGACCTGAATGGATTTCCACCAAAACCCGATTACAAATCAACCGCTAATCCTAAATAACATCTTATGAAATATAAATCGCAAAAAGTTGCCTATTGGTTCTTCGCACTTTCCATGCTGCTATTATGCCTGCAGATTATCTATGGATTCATTATGGCTTTTGCACACATGGGTTATGATGGACTTCATCCGATGATTCCTTTCAATACGGCGCGTGCTGTTCATACAAACCTGTTAGTGGTTTGGCTGCTCTCCGGTTTTATGGGCGCAGCTTACTACATCATTCCGGAAGAAGCAGAGCATGAATTGGTAAGCGTAAAGCTTGCCTACATCCAATTGATCTCGCTAGCATTGGTTGGCGTAATTGCAATCGTAGGTTATCATTTTAATTATTGGGAAGGGCGCAAGTTCCTCGAAATTCCGCGGCCATTGGATTACCTGGTTGTATTGAATGTACTCACTTTTCTCGGAATTATTATCACAACCTTATATAAAGGAAAAAAGCGCACGACCACTTCATTGGTGCTGGTAATGGGTTTGGTGTTTGCAGCTTTACTTTATTTACCCGGCATGATTTGGTTTGACAACCAAACAACGGATGCATTCTTCCGTTGGTGGGTAGTTCACCTTTGGGTGGAAGGTGTGTGGGAATTGATCATGGGTGGAATTCTTGCATTCCTATTGATAAAAATAACCGGTGTCGACAGAGAGGTGATTGAAAAATGGCTGTATGTAATTGTTGGCCTGACTTTTATTTCCGGTATTCTTGGAACAGGACACCACTACTATTTTATCGGCACAGGTAAAGTGTGGCTGGTAGTCGGTGGTATTTTTTCTGCACTTGAACCACTTGCATTTCTTGGAATGGCTTTGTTTGCTGTTAATATGTACAGGAAAGGCGAGAAAAAACATCCAAACAAAATTGCGCTCAGCTGGACTTTAGGTACGGCAATCGTATCTTTTATCGGGGCAGGTTTATTGGGATTTGCACATACGTTACCGGGCGTAAATATGTACACGCATGGAACATTGGTGACAGCAACTCATGGTCACCTTGCTTTCTGGGGAGCTTATGCAATGATTGTGCTGGCCATCATCAGCTATACACTTCCCAATATGACAGGCCGGAAATTGTATGATAAAAAATCCGGGTTCTATGCATTTTGGTTATCCAATATTGGAATGTTTGGAATGACTGTGGCCTTTGGTATTGCAGGCGTTGCACAAGTTTATCTCGAACGAAAAATGGGAATGGAGTTTGGCGACGTCCAAAAAGAGATCGAGGTTCATTTTGCGGTGCTGGCTACTTGCGCAACTGTATTTACAATCGGAATCATTCTTTTCATCATCCAGTTTGTCAAATACGGACGGCCTACCGATGAGGCTCTTGAAATCAAGAATTAAATTTTTTAAACCATTAAATAAAACCACACCATGAGCCATACATATCCTAATCTAAAATGGAGAACACTAATCGTTGTTTCGATTCTATCGCTGTTCTTTATTACATCCTGTAGTAATAATAAAGGGACAAACACATCTTCCGATTCTGCTTCCTCTTCTGATACTGTCGTAACAGGTCAGATGGAAGCAGAATTGACATCCCCTCCATTTGTTCCAAAACCAGTTGGAAACAGGAGTCCGACAAAGCTGATTGTCAATTTGGAAGTGATCGAACAAGAAGGATTGATGGCCGACAGTGTGCGATATGTTTTCTGGACATTCGGGGGAACAGTGCCCGGCAGTTTTATCAGAACACGTGTCGGTGATGTTGTCGAATTTCATTTGAAGAATAATCCGAACAATAAGTTATCGCACAACATCGATTTGCATGCATGCACCGGACAAGGCGGTGGTGCATCATCGTCTAACGTGGCTCCCGGATATGAAGCAAAATTTTCTTTTCAAACACTGGATCCGGGCTTGTACGTTTATCATTGTGCAACTGCTCCTGTGGGAATGCATATTGCAAACGGTATGTATGGATTAATTCTCGTAGAACCTGCAGGCGGACTTCCTCCTGTGGATAAAGAATACTATGTGATGCAAGGTGATTTTTATACCACCGGAAAAAACGGCGCAAAAGGATTGCAGGGATTTGACATGGATAAAGCCATTGCAGAACACCCGGATTACGTTGTGTTCAATGGCAAATCAAATGCACTTACAGGTGCTAATGCGCTTACTGCAAAAACAGGGGAAACAGTTCGATTGTATGTTGGAAACGGCGGTCCAAACCTGGTTTCTTCTTTCCATGTGATCGGTGAAGTTTTTGACCGGGTGTATGTCGAAGGTGGTTCTACCATTAACAGGGATGTGCAAACCACTCTTATTCCGTCGGGAGGAGCCACAATTGTTGAATTTAAAGTAGAGGTTCCGGGCACTTACATTCTTGTTGACCATTCCATTTTCAGAACATTCCACAAAGGAACATTGGGAATGTTGAAAGTGACCGGTACCGAAAACAAAACAATCTATTCGGGAAACCAGGAAAATAAACCATACAGCGGGAAATAATCAATTGATAATTCTCCTCGCGGATGGAGCATCATTAATTCAGTTCTGATCAATCTTGAAAATGAAAATGCTTCAGCTGATAATCAATTAGCTGAAGCATTTAATAAACCTCAAAAAAAACTTTGAAAAAGAGGAAGCAATGAACCAATTTGCAAAACTGGCATTTTGTTTATGCGTACTGATTTCTTCCTGTGCTCCGGAGATCATTCAGCCCGAGAAAAAAAGCGGTGGAGAAAGTCAAATGACCGGGAATCAGGACACGTGCGGATCTGTAAAGCTTAATTCGGACCAACCGATGGCTTTGATCAGGTCGGGAAAATATATTCCAATGTATGGACGGGACAATGTGGAAATTGAAATAAAGAGTTTTATGCTGGATGTTTACCCGGTTACAAATGAACAATTCCTTGCGTTTGTAAAAAGTAATCCGAAATGGAGAAAATCCAAAATAAAAACACTTTTTGGGGATGTCAATTACCTGCGCAGCTGGAAAAACGATACCACATTTGGTGATGGACAATCACCAGGATCTCCGGTAACCAATATTTCATGGTATGCTGCAAAAGCTTTCTGTGATTGCCAGGGAAAACGATTGCCCACTATTGACGAATGGGAATATGTGGCTATGGCTGATGAAAAACAAACAGACGCCAGAAAGTCGGAAGCTTACACACAATACATCCTGGATTGGTACGAAAAATCAAACACATTTAAAAATCAAATCGGTTCAACTTATAAAAATTATTGGGGCGTGTATGATATGCATGGATTGGTGTGGGAATGGACATCCGATTTTAATTCCGTGCTGATGGAAAATGATTCGAGAGAAGATAAATCTTCCAGCAACAATCTCTTTTGTGGCGGAGCTTCAATCGACGCTTCTGACCTGAGAAATTATGCGGCTTTTATGCGATATGCTTTTCGTGGTAGTTTAAAAGCGAGTTATAGTGTACAAAACCTGGGATTCAGATGCGCAAAGGATATTCAATACTAGTTTTATGAAAACGATTGCACTTTTATTCAGTTGCTGCCTGCTGTTTTTTTCGTGCAGCAAAAAACAACAGGAGGAAATCAATACTCCTTCAACAAATAACGGAACAGAAATTCCGGATCAATCCATTTTTAACCTCACCACAGCCTGGAGAACGGAAGAAGCAAAGGAGATCAGGATGAACGACCTGAAAGGGAAAGTTTTGGTAGTAGTGA
Source organism: Bacteroidota bacterium (assembly GCA_030855855.1). Taxonomy (GTDB): domain Bacteria; phylum Bacteroidota; class Bacteroidia; order Palsa-965; family Palsa-965. Next base: position 13,950 of record JALYQL010000035.1, read on the forward strand.
TGATTTATACTTCATGCAAAGTTGCTTGTCCACGTTTGGTCGCCGATATGAGAAATATTGAAAGACAAATCCCGGAGGATAAAAAAAGTGATGTTCAGTTTGTGCTCGTCAGCATTGATCCCAAAGAGGATACACCTGAACGATTAAAATCGTTTGCCATTAAAAATAATATGGATGATGAAAACTGGACCTTCCTCCAGGGCGATGAAAACAGTGTACGGGAATTTTCAAATGTGCTTTCGGTAAAATATAAAGAGATTGCCCCAATGGATTTTTCACATTCCAATATCATAAGTGTGTTTAACCGCCAGGGGGAATTGGTTCACCAGCAGGAAGGGCTTGGGGTGGACAGCAAAGAAATAATTGATAAAATAATTGCGACATCAAGTACTCATTAAAAACATAATAAGTATGAAAGCTAAGCTTCTGAACAACGCGTTTGGATTATCAATTCTTTGCGCACTTGTTTTTGTATTTCCCGCAAAAGCACAATTCTCCATTGGCGGGGAATTGTTACAACGCGGTGAATTCAGGAGCGGTTACGGAAAATTGATTTCACGTGGCAGCGACCCTGCCGCTTTCGTCGGCCAGCGATTCCGGTTGCAGGCAAATTACAAGCTTGACAAAGTGACTTTATTCGCCAGCGTCCAGGATGTGCGCACATGGGGAAGCACATCGCAGCTCAATAGCAGTGATGGGTTTTTATCCTTGCACGAGGGATGGGGAGAAATTCATTTTGATTCCTGCTGGTCGGCAAAAATCGGTAGACAAGAATTGAACTATGACAATTTACGTTTTCTCGGAAGCTCCGATTGGAACTTGCAGGGAAGATCGCATGATTTTGCGCTTGTGAAATACGAAAAGAATAAATTAAAAATTCATTTCGGGGCCGGATACAATCAGAATGCGGAAGCATTGTCCGGGAATATTTTTTCAATTACAAGCCAATATAAAACAGCACAAATGCTGCGGTGCGAAGATAAATTCGGCAAGTTGGAGATGGGAATTATTTTCTGGAATAATGGAAAACAATTTACCGTGCTGGATACAGCAAATGTAATTACGGATAAAGGAATCCGTTATTCACAAACTATCGGCGTTTCAACTTTGAAATACCAGTTGACAAATACCACTTTTTCCGCTTTTTATTATCATCAAGTCGGGAAAGATGTCAATAATAAAAACATGAACGCTTACGATGCCGGTTTCCAGGTTTCTCAATTATTCAATGCCAACGAAGAAAAAAAGAACCAGGTACGAATTACATTGGGTGGGGAAATGATCAGCGGAACCAAAAGCAACAATACCGGCAACAATAACAACTCATTCTCTGCGCTGTATGGAACCAATCACATGCACAATGGTTATATGGATATGTTTTATGTCGCAGGCCGGAATGAAAACTCAACAGGACTCAACGACATATTCCTTTTGGCAAAATATGAACTGACCTCGTCTTTATTCATTTCTGTCAATGGTCATTATTTCACCACCAATGCTGATTATTTTATCGGAGCTGAAAAACAAAAAAGTCAACTCGGAACTGAAGCAGATGCGACGATCGGATTTGTTTTGAATAAATCGGTTTCTTTCCAGGCTGGCTATAGCCAGATGTTTGCTCAAAAAACACTGGAGAAAATTCAAGCCATTTCAAATCCCCAAAACATACAGAACTGGGCGTACCTGATGATCATTATCCGTCCGGACTCTGATAAAAAATTTATCGGACTTGTATTTTGAAAGTTGTACTGCGACGGAGCAATTAAATAGTTTAACTGACAATAAAACCATTGTGAAATGACAATCCCCGAACCCTATTATCATGCAACAGGCATGGAGCTTGAAGTTTTCAAACAAGCTTATAAAAACAAATTGCCGCTTCTTTTGAAAGGACCAACAGGAACCGGAAAGTCGAGGTTCGTAGAGCACATGGCCTGGCATCTTGAAAAAAATTTAATTACCATCAGCTGCCATGAAGAAACTTCTTCCACCGATTTGATCGGGCGTTTCATTATTAAGGGAGCAGAAACAGTTTGGCTCGACGGGCCGCTGACTACAGCAGTTAAGACAGGAGCTATTGTTTACCTGGATGAAATTGCGGAAGCGCGGCCGGATGTTATTGTTGCCATCCATTCGCTTACGGATCACCGGAGAGAATTGTTTATTGACAAGCTTGGGCAGACCTTCAAGGCGCATGACGATTTTATGCTGGTGGCGTCATTTAATCCCGGTTACCAGCGGGGTTTTAAAGAGTTGAAACCATCAACACGACAACGTTTTGTTGCACTTTCATTCAATTATCCCGAACAAAAAGTGGAATCGGAAATCCTGGTAAAAGAAACTTCAGTAGATGAGGGCGTGGCACGTAAGCTGGTGTGTATTGGAAATAAAATCAGGAATCTGAAAGAACTGGGATTGACGGAAACGGTTTCTACACGCTTGTTAGTTGATGCTGCAAAATTGATTCATTCGGGATTGCCTAACCGGCTTTCTGTTAAAACCGGGATCATTGAACCGTTGACCGATGACCGGGAAGTTGTGGAGGCGATGACTGATTTGTGCAACCTGATGATTTAATTGCAGACGAATGGGACTGGATGAATATTTATTCGGAAAAGCAGCAAGATATTTTAAGAAAAAAAAACTTGCTGAGTTCGATAGCCAAAGCAGGATCGTGAAGCTCGAAGACATTAAGCAACGACTTACGATACTGTCTCGCGCATTGACCGGGCAACCAATTGAAATATTTCCCGCAGAAAGGGAAGGAGGGTACAAGAATAATAATTTCTTTTTGCCCGGCTCCTTTTCAAAATTTGCGACGTATGAAAAAAATACATCCTATTATTTATTCCGGATTTTATATTTATCCGTTCAAAAAAAGCTGAACCTGAACTGGTCGGGAAAGAATGAATATTCTGCTGAATCATCCTTAAAAGCGGGATTGGAAAATTCCCCCCCGGTATTAAGAATTGTGTTCGAAGAATTTCCGGCAACAGCAGAGATGCACAATGAATTCGTTGAATCGCTGACAGCATTGACTCCTCCAAATGAAAAAACAGATTGTTCCTGGCTTTACGGAAAATGGATGCGGAATGAAAAAGAAATTGTGCCAGAAAGCAAATTGAAAAATTTTACAGATAAAATTAAAAAGGCAAAAGAGAATATGCCGCAAACCATTTTAAAGGCGAAAGCAGTTGAAGAAGTTATCAGCATAGAGGTTGATAAAAAACAGCAGGAAGATTATGTGCTCACGCATAATTTCGAAAAAGTGGAGACAGCTGATGAATTCAATGGTGTATGGCGTGATTTTGATGGAGAAGATGAACTGGAAAAACACATGGATGCGCTGGATGAATTGAATATGAAATTTACGGTTCGTGTTGATGATACGGCGCACAGTGTTTATCAATCTGATTTCCTTGAGAACACGAACATCTCGGGAAGTGAAGAAAGCGAATCCGGAAATAATTTCATCCCGTATGATGAATGGGATTTCAGTAAAAGAATTTATAAAAAAGATTTTTGCAAGCTTTACCCCAAACGGCTGTTGGAAACCAACGCTGATTATTATAAAACAACATTGGTAAAATATTTTTCTGTCCTTACTGGCTTGCGAAAATTACTCAGCAACGTAAATAATAAGCTGCAGCAGCAAAAAAGACAAACACAAGGGAATGAATTTGATATTGATGCTGTGACGGATTTATTTACAGAAGCAAAGTCAGGACATACTCAGTCTGAAAAAATATATCTTTCAAGCCGGAAAAAAGAAAAAGATATTTCCATTCTTTTGCTGTTGGATGCAAGTCTTTCGAGCGATGGTTATGCTGACGGGAATCGTGTTATTGATGTGGAAAAACAAATTGCAATTCTTTTTGGCGAAATTTTGAATGAATACCAGGTTGACTTTTCCATCAATTGTTTTTACTCCAAAACAAGAAATTACTCCACATACATCACATTGAAAGGATTCGATGACGACTGGAATAAGGGAAAATATCAAATAGGCGCTGTGTCGCCTTCGGGCTATACCCGTATTGGGCCGGCGCTGAGGCATTCCGGCGAATTGCTTTCAAAAAGGAGTACAAAGAATAAATGGGTGATCCTGGTTTCAGATGGCAAGCCCAACGACTTTGACACTTACGAAGGAAAATATGGTGTCAACGATGTGAAACAGGCCATACGCGAGTTGAAAGAAATGCAAATTCATTCTTATGCATTAGCCATTGAATCCACGGCAAAATATTATCTGCCGGGAATGTTCGGACAAAACCACTATCAAATCCTGTCTTCCCCGGTTCAGCTGCTGACTTCTTTAGTGAAATTGTATGAAAGAATAAAGTACCAATCTTAATGGATTGACGAGGAAAGTGTACACAAAGTTGTGCTGAAAATACCGATCAGTTACCAATAGAATTAATAAAAAAAAAGGGTTTCAAGTTTTTACACTTGAAACCCTTTCATTATGTCGGGGTGGCCAGACTCGAACTGACGACCCTCTGCTCCCAAAGCAGATGCGCTACCAACTGCGCTACACCCCGATTTACTATTTTAAAGAACTATTATCAGATGCGCTACTCTCGGCTGAGCCGAGACGCTACACCCCGATTTACTATTTTAAAGAACTATTTACTATTCAATTTATCTCTCAGACCAAGCATTTTCAAAGCTGTTATGGCTGCTTCGTCTCCTTTATTTCCGTGAATTCCCCCGGCACGCTGTTGGGCCTGTTCGAGGTTATTTGTCGTTAGGACGGCAAAGATAACAGGTTTACTCAAACTGATGTTTAATTCTGTGATTCCGTACGTAACTCCCTGACAAATAAAATCAAAATGTGGAGTATCGCCTTTTATTACACAGCCAATACAGATCACAGCGTCGATATCGTCGTCTGTTCCGCACCATTCCGCAGCTAAAGTCAATTCAAATGCACCGGGTACATAATGTACTTCAATGTCATTTTCTGTTACTCCATGCTTTTTCAAAGAACCAACTGCGCCATCGCGTAATGCAAAAGTCACTTCACTATTCCATTCAGCTACCACTACCGCAATCCGGTGGCCCTTTCCGTCGGGAACGCTCCCTGCATTGTAGTCGGAAAGATTTTTAAGAATTGTAGCCATTCCTGCTGCTTTAATAAAAAATGCTGGCGGCAAATGTAAACACTGCAACCGGATTTTCTCTTAAAGTTTATTTAATTGTTCCGCCGACCCTGCCGATGTATTTGTCGACCTGTGATGCTTCCTGTGAATCAGGGAAATCAGTTTTGATCTGTGTATACATTTTCAGCGCGTCTTCTTTCTGTCCTTTATCCTCATAAGCGAAACCCGCTTTTTTGAGGAATACAGGAGTAGTGAACTTGTTCGGATTCTTTTTTGCTGCTTTCTGGTAATAGTCGATGGCATCATCTACTTCGCCTTTTTCCATATACGCATCACCGATATTTCCGAGCGCCATAGAGCCGAGGAACATATCATCAGAATCAAAATCCTTAAGGCTTTCGATCGCGTTATCAAACTTACCTGTACGCAGGTAACAAACGCCGAGATAATATTTCGCAAGATTTCCGGCTTTTGTCATACTGTAATCATCCACGATCTCGGCAAAACCTGCTGTATCTCCGCTGCCGTTGATGGCAAGATTGAAAGAATCTTTCGCGTAAAATAATTGCGCTTTATACATTTTGGTAGAGGCTTCGTCCGATTTCGGCTGGAGATACAGGTACTTCCATCCGAAATAAATGCCTACGAGCACAATAACACCACCTACAATAAGCGCGAGGCTTTTGCGGTTCTGCTCAATGTAGTTTTCAGTTTTATCAAACGCGCCAATAATATCGACAGCGGGTTGTTCTTTGGTTTCTTTTGACATGAGAGTATTCAGTGATTTGCTAAATAACAGGGCGCAAAAATAATCTTTTTTTCCACTATAGCAGATTTACCTTGCCTTTTTGGCAAATTTGCATCGCTTTATCCGCCGCGGCGGAGTAATTTAGCCTTATTTCCGTCCGCCATGCACCTCAAAACCCTCACTTTACTCCATTTTCGCAATTATGAAGAGGCCGGCATCGAATGTTCCGAGCGCATAAATTGCTTTACAGGGCTGAATGGCTCAGGCAAAACCAATCTTCTCGACGCTATTCATTACCTGGCATTATGCAAAAGTTTCCTCAACCCGGTCGATAGCCAGAATATCCGCTTCGAAGAACCTTTTTTCGTAGTTCAGGGGCTTTTTGACAATGGATTAGGACAGGAAGATAATATTTTGTGCTCACTCAAACGGGGCCAGCGAAAGGTTTTCAAGCGTAACGGCAAAGAATACGACCGGCTTGCGGACCATATCGGGCTTTGTCCGCTGGTGACAGTTTCTCCTGCGGATGGCGTGCTCGTTACAGGCGGAAGCGAGGAAAGAAGACGGTTTATGGATACTGTTATTTCTCAATATAATAAACAGTACCTCGAGCAGCTGATCGCCTATAACAGGGTGCTTTCTCAACGCAATGCCTTGTTAAAACGAATGGCAGAAGGCCAGGTGCCCGACGACGGAACGCTGGAAGTACTTGACCTGCAGATGGAACAATCGGGAATGCCGGTTTTTACAGCCAGAAAAGCATTCATCCGCGAACTTTTGCCGTTTTTTAATGCTTATTACGAGCAATTAAGCGGTGGCACCGAAAAAGTAGAGCTGCTTTATATGTCTAAGCTGCACGATCATTCGCTGGGAGATTTATTAAAGCAAAGCATTTCCCGCGAGCGTTATCTTGGCCATACAACAGTAGGCATCCATAAAGATGATCTTGAGTTGCGCATTAATGGACATTCTTTAAAAAGAAGCGGTTCGCAGGGCCAGCAAAAAACATTTCTCATTGCTCTCAAGCTGGCCGAATATATATTCCTCGACCGCGCTTCTGGTAAAAGGCCGATGCTGATTCTTGATGATGTCCATGATAAGCTCGACGCTGACCGCGTTTTCCGGCTCATGGAAATTGTCTGCGGCAAAGGATTCGGCCAGTTATTTATTACCGATACCGGTGCCGGAAGGATGAATGATCTTTTTTCAGGAAAAGGATTGCCTTATAAGATGTTTAAGGTGGAGGAAGGGAAGATAGTTGGGAGTTAGGAGTTTCGGGTTTCGGGTTTCGGGTTGCGAGTTTCGGGTTTGGAGTTTCGAGTTCAGTGTCAAGGCGAATTTCTATGCATCCGAGCCTCTCCGAACTCCCGACTCCCAACTCCCAACTCATTATGGCATGATTATTTCTTAACTATTTATCGACAGACCCTGTCAAATCACCCCTGAATAGCCTGTTTTTCCTGAATTTGAATAACTTTGTCCAACAATTTTAAAACTCTCGTTGCATGTCTAAGCGTTACTTTTTTCTTGTAGCAGTTATTGCCGGCCTTACCATTAATTTATCGGCTCAGACTGCACAGACCAGTCCCGGAAAGCCAACCGTTGTATTCACTGGCCCATCAGCTGCGGGCGATATGAAACGCGAAAAGGGCGATTTCAAAGGCGCTATCGTTGATTATACTACAGAGATCAATAAAATTGAGGCAGATGCCCAGCGTATTCTCAAGCTCAAAGCTGATTACCAGAAAATGAGCGAGTTTGATAAGATGAATCAGAACCAGGAAGAGATCAATAAAATTTATCCGGACTGGGCGAAATTATATTACGGTCGCGCGGTTTCTAATATCGCTCTTGTAAATAAGCCAGCAGCAAAGCCGGATCTTGATATGGCTATTGCGCTCGACAATACGGTCGCTGATGCTTATTACCAGCGCGCTTTGATCATTAATTCAAAAGAGAACCGTGATGCTGCATGTATGGATATTTCACGCGCAGTAACACTTGGTAGTGCCGCAGCGAAAATCTCATTCGATGATAATTTCTGCTGGAACGCGGCACAGGTTCATTTTAAAGAAGGTGCTTCAAAAGTCACAATGCGTAAATACGAAGAAGCGATTGTAGATCTTAACCTGGCTATAGCAATGTGTCCTGATTCGGGCCTTTATTTTTCGAAACGCGGACAAGCTTACATGGGCCTGAAAAAAAATTCAAAGGCTATCGAAGATTTTACAAAAGCTACAGAACTTTCTCCGACCAACGCGGAAGGATATTACCAGCTCGGCCTGTATTATTTCAGCGAAGACAATTTCGAAAAAGCGTTTGACTTTTTCACCAAAGCGATCACACGTTCGCCTTTGAATTACGATGCATATGTTTACCGCGCGCAATGCTGCGAACGCCAGAACAAACAAACATCAGCGATCTATGATTATGGCCAGGCGATCTCACTTCGTCCGGGAGATCCGGAAGCATATTACCGTCGTGCATTGCTGGAGCGTGAAATGAAAGAATCAGGAAAAGCCTGCAAAGATTTCGCAAAAGCTTCTCAGTTAGGAAACGAAGATGCAACGGAGTTTTTGAAAGAATGCGAATAGGAATTTTCAGAATATAAAACCCGAAAAGCTGCTTCATAATGAGGCAGCTTTTTTTGTGAATTTTAGTCCCGGGATAGCTATCGGGATTAGACTGGGATTTTAGACTGGCGCGTACGAAAAACGAAAATGCTGCTAAAGGTTACGAAAGATTTTTCATTGAAAAGATTTTGCTTTGCATTCGTAATTCGCCACGTAGTGGTCACTATGTGACACTTTTTCGTCCTTATTTCGTTTTTCGTACGCGCCTTTCGTACTTTAGTATTCTATGGAAATGGATGAAAAGAAACCAGGTATTAACGAGCAGAAACCGGAAATTGATGCGAAAAAAACCGAAGCGGAAGCAATAGCAACGGTAAGGGAGGAACGCGCTTTCCTTGAAGGCCCACGATCGCGCACGGATGATTTTTTCTTTATCATCAGAGTGCTTATTGAATTGATTCGTGGATTCAGAAAGCTTCATTTTGTCGGGCCGTGTGTGACTGTTTTTGGTTCGGCGCGTTTTAAGGAAGGACATAAATATTACGAGCTGGCGCGACAGGTGGGAAGTGGAATTTCCAAATTAGGTTTTACTGTGATGACGGGTGGCGGACCGGGAATTATGGAAGCTGCGAATCGTGGTGCGCGGGAAGAGGGTGGAAGATCTGTAGGTTGTAATATAATTTTGCCGCAAGAACAAAATCCAAATCCGTATCTCGACAAGTGGGTGAATATCCGCTACTTTTTTGTGCGAAAATTATTGCTTTCAAAATATTCATACGCTTACGTTGTAATGCCCGGCGGTTTCGGCACGCTCGATGAATTATCTGAAGCATTGACATTGGTGCAGACCGGAAAGATGCTGCAATTCCCCATCATTGTCATGGGAATTGAGTATCACAAAAACCTTCGTGATTTTTTTGAAAAAATGCTGGAGGAAGCCACGATCTCGAAAGAAGATGTGGAGTTGCTGCTGTTCACCGACTCGGTTGAGGAAGCAATATTGTGGCTTGATACAAAGGCCGCGCAAAAGTTCGGATTGAGAAAGAAATTAGTGCCGATGAGAGTTCTTGGGGAGAGATGATTACCAATTACCAATTACCGGATTACCAATTAGCAATGGGGGAAAAGGAAACTAGAAATTAGGAAACTTGGAAACTTGGAAACCGGAAAAACAATTGGTAATTGGTAATCCGGTAATTGGTAATCTTACTCAGAGAATTTCCCCTTATCAAGATCAGTAAATTTTTTCTTTCCGCGTAAAAAATATTCTACCACAATATTTTTTTGGTAAATTCCTTTTGTAGCGAATTGTTTGATGTTTTTCTTTAACGCCATACGCTTCTTTCTTGTTTCGGAAAGTCTTGCGTAGAAGCCAAAATGTCCGCGCTGGACGGCCCAGAAATGTGCGGGCTCACCTGCAAAAAGAAATTTCATTCCCGCGATAAAGTCGAGGCACATGCGCCAGAAGATTTTAAAAAACAGGAATGAGCTTTCTTTGTTTTTGAGCAGCAGCATTAAATTATTCCTGAAGTTGAGATAAGTCTTCTGCGGATTTTGTTTTCCCAGCGTGCCGCCACCTACATGGTACACAATAGACTTTGCGCAATACATGATTTTGTAGCCACGATTGCGCATTCGCCAGCAAAGATCAATCTCTTCCATGTGCGCGAAAAAATCTTCGTCGAGTCCGCCCATTTCTTTCCATACGCTTGCACGCACAAACATACACGCGCCGGTTGCCCAGAAAATTTCAGCATCGTCATCATATTGCCCGGCATCATTTTCAACGGTTTCAAAAAGCCTTCCACGACAAAACGGGTAGCCGTTCTTATCAATGAAACCGCCGGCAGCTCCTGCGTATTCAAATTTTTCTTTCTTTTTGAAATCGCGGAGCTTTGGTTGTGCTGCGGAGATGGAAGTATCTTTTTCCATCAGCGCGATAACAGGTTCCAGCCATCCTGCTGTTACTTCCACATCTGAATTCAGCAGCACAAAATATTCTGCATCAACCTGCGCGAGCGCCTGGTTATACCCTTTGGCATATCCGCCATTGGTTGCGTTTTTGATAATGCGGACGGAAGGAAAATTTTTATTCACCCACGCAATTGAATCATCGGAGGAATCATTATCAGCAACGATCACTTCTGAAAAAGCAGCATTATGCCGAACTACCGCAGGTAAGAAATCTTCGAGAAACTTTCTTCCGTTCCAATTCAGAATTACTACTGCGGCTTTTGTCATATTGAATTAAGTGGTGTCAGATGTGGCATCAGACAACGCTTATAATTTTGAATATTAATGCGGGTTGATGAAAATATCTTCCGAGCGCCCACCATTGTGCTGACTACCGTTCTGCTGGTCGAGGCTGCGTGTCGGATTATTTCTTTTCACTAAACGCAGTTTCCAGTTATCATCGCGTGTTTCACCTCTTGCATCAGAATGGATGAGCTGGTAATTATTCGTCGCGAGATCAAAGTCGGCGAATACAAATTTCTTATTGGTCTGCTGGCCCGCATTCTGATCCATGGAGGATGGCACATTGCTGTTGCCGCGGATGGTATAGTATTGCCACACTTCATACGGATATGCGCTCGGTTCATTCATTGAAGGAATCATTTGATCAGGCGGACCATATTGCAGGTAAACACGTCCGCGGTCTGTTTCATAACCTTTGGTGATTTGTGTGCCGTATTGGCGGTTCACTTTCTGCACTTGTGTATTGTATTGCAGCCACGCGCCTTCCGGATTTACTTCGCTTCGGGAAAGCCAGAAATTATAAATGAATTGCTGCATCAGCTTTATGTCGCCTGCAGTAATCCTGTTTTCCGCGAATGCAATTTCATTTGTGCTGCTGATAGGGCGGAGACAACGGATCATTTCCACGAGTGAATCGCCATTGGTCACTTTGCTTACAAAAGAATTGGTCACATCGATCGCCGCAAGATCATCCAGCTTGTAGATCACACCCGGGTTAAAACGTTCGAACGAAGTTTTGCGCATTGCCATTAAACGATTGCTTGCATTACGCACTTCCACCACAAGATAATAGGTACCTGTCGGAAGTGATGCGATATTGTAGTTAAGCAATAATGAATTTACAGGTTCGGGCTTTAATTTAAGAAAAGAGGAGAAGCCCGACATTTTATTTCCTGTTACTGCCGACTCGATATAATAAAGCACAAGAAATTTTTCTTCAGGCTTGAATGTTTTTGTGGTGTTATAAATCTCGCCATAAAATCCAAGCTGCGAAAGATTGGGCGGATAAAAGGACGATACGTAAGGCACAAGCTCATAATTGCTTTTTGTGAGCGTTGTCTGACTTGTGGAAGCATAATAGGTTTCCAGCAATTCGATGTGTGAAAGGCTGAGAGAATCCTTATCAATATCTACGCTTACGGATTTACGGTTCATGAGCGTTTTCAGCGGCAGACGGTTCATGTCGGTAAAAGTGACGGTGAGAAAATAAAATCCGGTTGGTAAAGGGAAACGCTGGAGGTCGAGGAAATTTTCTGTTTTGTTGGTATCAGCGATTTCAGGCGAATTCAAAACATAGCGGAGGCCGGTTTGTATTGAATCGTTGCTGGTGAATGTCATCAGGATATCAACTGCAGCCTGGTATTTGCCATTTGGTTTTTTGACATATACGACGGAATTACCAATGACCGACATGTACGTTTCGACGTAGGTTTTATTATCGGGAGTGCTGAAGGAAGCACAGGAAAGATTAGCAGTGAGTTCCCTTCCGTAAAGATTGCCAGCCGCGAACAGCAAAGCGAACAAGATGATCCTTTTCATGGAATTTTTTTTTTGTTCAGCCCGGCAGAAGGGGGATGGGCTTGCCGGAATTTGTAATGCGAAGTTACGAATAATGCTCAGGAATAGCGAATTTTCCTATAGCCAAATCCGCTGCTGAAATGCAGTATTTAAATCTTATTTCCTGAGCGGCAGAATAACATTGAATACGGCGCCGTTCTCTGAGCTTCCTTCAGCGTTCAGCTCCCCGCGGTGGTTCACGACAATCTTTTTGCATATTGCCAGACCGATACCGGTTCCTTCATATTCGGATTTGAGGTGCAGCCGTTGAAAAATATTAAAGATCTGTTCACTGTATTCTTGTTTAAAGCCAATTCCATTATCAGAGAACTGAATTTTTATGTAGTCGGCCGATTGATCGAGTGCTGCATTCTTTTTTTCTTCTTCGGTTAATGTTGCGGCGGAGATGCTGAGGACTGGTTTTACATTTTTGCGGGCAAATTTTAAAGCATTCCCGATTATGTTGCTAAAAAGCTGCGACATCTGTAAGGGGATAGCTTCGATGACCGGTAAATTGCGAACCTGTACTGTCGCACCTTTTTCTTCAATTAATAATTCAAAATCGGTTATGCAATCCGCAGCAATTTTATCGAGCGGCACTTCTTTAAATCCGTCGTTTTGTTTTGAAAGTTCAGAATAAGCCAGCACATCCCTGATGAGTGTAGTCATCCTGGCCGAAGAGTTGTTTATTTTTTTCAGGTAATTTTTTTCGATTTCATCTAAGTTATTGCCGAGCTTTTTTTCAAGCATTTGGGTGAATGTGCTTATTTTTCTGAGCGGCTCCTGCAGATCATGAGAGGCGATATAAGCGAATTGTTCAAGCTCTGCATTTGACGTTTGAAGCCCTGCGTTTGAATCGGCCAGCTCTTTAGTGCGTTTTGCTACTTCTTCTTCTATTTTCCGGCGCGCAATAACCTGTGCAGTTACATCTACAGCGACTACAAGAATTCCGGATATGCTGCCATCGGATTCACGATAAGGTTCGTAAACCAGGTTGACATAAACTGTTTCGATGCCGTTTTTTCGGGGTAACCTAACGGGTATGCCTTCGGCGATAAATGCTTTTCCTGTCGTATAAACGTTATTGAGAATAGCTTCAAAACCCTGATCTTTTGCTTCGGGCAAACCTTCAAAGATGGGTTTGTTCAATAGCACTTCTGCAGGTTTTCCCCACAGTTCAAACATTCGCTCATTCGCCAGTTCCACCAGGTGATCCGGCCCTTTTAAAATGCTCATTGCAACAGGAGACTGGAGAATTGTGTTGCGCAGATTTTGTTCTGTTTCTTTCAGCGCTTCTGCCATTTTTCGAAACCGCTCTTCACTTTCCTTTACTTTTTGTTCCGATTCGATCTGCAGGGTAATATCTGTGTTTGTTCCAAACCATTGTGTAATCTTTTCAGACTTATCAAGCACCGGTAAAACGCGTGTGAGAAATTGCCTGAACTTTCCATCTGCGCCTTTGAGAGGAAATACCATTTCAAATTTCTCTCCGTTTGCAATTGATTTACGCCATTTCTCAAGCACCTGGGGTAATGTTTCCGGGTCATGAACAGATTGCCATCCCCATCCTTTCATTTGATCAGGTGTTGTGCCGGTATATTCGTACCATTTTTTATTGTACCAGAATATCCATCCTTCCGCATCAGCCATCCAGGCGAGATTTGGAATATTATCTGCCATTGCCCTGAACCGCGCTTCACTTTCCTTTAAAGCATCTTCCGCTTTCTTTTTAGTGGTTGTTTCAATAATAGTGACCAAAACGCCACCAATTTCACCATCATCTTTTCTGATCGGGCTATACGAAAAGTCGAAATAACATTCTTCCACAAATCCGTTTCTGTTCAACGGTAGCATAAAATCCGGAAACCCGACAGCCTTTCCCTGCATCACACCGTCAAACATTGGCTCAATAATATTCCAGATCTCTGAAAATGTTTCGCGCGTGCTTATTCCAAGAGCCCGGGGATGTTTTGAGGTTCCGAGAATAGGGCGATAACCATCGTTGTAAAGCTGGATATACTCTTTTCCCCAGGCGATATACATGCCAAAAGGATTGTCCTGCATTATTGCCACAGCAGTACGCAGGCTTTGTGGCCAGCTTTTCGGATTTCCCAGGGACGTTTTACTCCAATCTGTTGAGCGGATTAATTCACCCATTTCTCCCCCGCCGGAAAGAAAGTACAGATTGTCGGAGCTTTCAGCAGACGTGTTCATGAACTAAAAATTCAAAACCTTTATTGAAAATAAATTGAATTTAATTTTATGGGCAATTAATTGATCAGACGTGCAAGTATATTTACCAGCTCATCATAATTATCAGGCTTGGTGATAAAATCGTGAGCGCCTAACTGTTTGGTCAGTTCAATTGTTGCGGAATGCGATGTAGTGGAAAAGATGATGACCGGAATATCTTTTAATTCTTTATTTTTTTTTATTTCCACAAGAAATTGCTGTCCATTCATAACAGGCATATTAAGATCCAGGAAAATAACATCGGGCATAATATCTTTAATAGCCAGCTTTCCCAAAGCTTCAGAAGCATCACTCAGTGCAATACATTTAACCGAACCGCCACAAACCTGGATTACGGCAGTAAGGAATATTTCCTGGTCATCAACATCATCATCAATCAAAAGAATATTGTGGAATGGCATCAGAAAAGGAAATTAACAAGTGTTTGTAAAATTTTTATGATATTAAAGAAATCCTCTCCAGTTCAACAGGCTAATATAAAAAAATAAGTCTATGACCTTTATGATACCGATTTATCCTGGCGAAATTAACCGGATTTTTCTGCTGTGAAATTTTCACTGTCAGCAGCATCAAAATCTATCTTTGTCATTTCAGCATTTTTTGTCGGTGTCATTTTTTTGCCGTAATAAACAGCACGCTGTTTGGTAAATTCCGCACCGAAAAAAACGATCATGGAAGAATAGGACGTCCATAATAAAATCAGCACGACCGATCCGGCCACGCCGTAAGCTGACGCGGGATCGGCTTTTCCAAAATACAGGCTCAGCGCATATTTCCCCAGCATAAACAACAGCCCGGTTAAAAATGCGCCCGGGATAATATCTTTCCAACGCATTTTTACATCCGGCAAAAACTTAAACATCAACGCGAAGAGCGTGCCGGTCACCACAAGGGAAATTCCGAATTCAAGCACAAAAAACACGTACACGATCGCGTCCGGAAGAATATTTTTCATCCATTCGCTCGTGGCTGCCAGGACAGAGCTTATTACGAGCGATATCAGCAAAAGGAATCCTATAGAAAGAATCAGGCCGAATGAAAACAGCCTGTTTTTTAGCATCCTCAAAAAGCCCTTTGTGCTCTTTTGCTTCACATCCCAGATCTCATTCAAGGCTTTCTGAAGCTGCACAAAAACACCTGTAGCTCCGAAGATGATTGTTGCTATGGCGATAATGCTCGAGATAATGCCTGCTTTTATTGTTCCGGCGTTTGCAACAATATCAGCCACCTGTTTTGCCGTTTCTTCGCCCATCACGCTTTCTACCTGCTTTGAAATTTCACCGCTTACCGTATCAGTGCCGAAAAAAACTCCTGCAACATTAATGATCAGCACAAGCAAAGCAGGAAGAGAAAAAATAGCGTAATAGGCAATTACAGCACTTGAGCGGAAAGGATCATCGTCATTCCAGCCTTGAGCTGTTTTTTTAATGATCTCTGAAAGAGCGGCAAGTTTTGCTTTCATGATTGATGTTTTACAGGTTTACATGTGACACGTCATTCGGGTGTACTACATCTGTCCAGAGCGAGATGACGTGGTAAAGGCTGCGTATTGTTCCTTCCAGGTCATTGGCCTTCTTTAAAAATCCCTGGATATCTAATGTATATGCGATTTTAATTTCTGTTTCTGTGCATTTGCCGGAATGGAAAAAGAATGGAATCGATTTCATCTTTAACTCAATGGTTTTTTCAATTATTCTTTTAAATTCAAAACCATCCATCTTGGGCATATGCACCTCGCAGAAGATCATGAAAATGTCGTTTTTAGTTTGTTTCAAAAAGTTCAACGCTTCGAGCCCGCTGAAGCAACATACAAGCTGGTTCCTTAATCCAAGCGCTTTGATTGCGGATTTAAATAATTCCTGCTCATCCTTATTATCGTCTATGAAAAGAAAAATGCCTGTGGGCTGTTTTATAAATTCCAACTTGTTTTTCATGGAACAGAATTTTTTAATTTAACATTCCTGTCTTTCAGTATATTTTCCTGTAACAGGAACGTGCGTTCAACTCTTTTCCCAACCCAATGACCCAAAAACTATACCTCCGCCATTTTTCGCTGTTTTAGCCAGATTCCACACTAAAAAGCCTGCCAGCTGTGGAAAAATAGTAACAGTTTGGGGTATGATCGGCTTGTCCGAAGATAGTCTGCCTGCGACCCGATCACGAAAATGCAGCGCATAAAAAACACTGCCCGTCTTTATGATCTGGCTGTGTCAGCGAAATATGCAGTAGGATGCTGCTTCTATAATAAAAGTCCGGGTTGAAGGCCCATTAATTTATTGAAACAATCTTTGGGATTCAAGCTGAAAAAATTACCCGGCGCTGTAAATAATAGCGCCTAAAAAAACTTTTTTATTCAGGATCGGTTTATTTTTAGCTCTTGGATAACCGCCTGTAGTTGCTTTATTTCACAATTTGCAATGTGTCCTTATAATAAATTTCGGTTTTCGATTTATCCCAGCCACCTACCATTTTAGTATGTGTACAGCAGATGTTGTGAATAGAAGCAGCCGGATTTTGTGTGAAGCCTACTTTCGGATATGCACAGAAAAGACAGAGCGCTTCAGTTTCACAGAACTTGTTCCAAAGATTTTCGAGCTGTACAGTGGCGCCATTATGGCCCTGCGCCCAAAGTAAAGCCACCATTTCACCAAAAGCGCGTACGTCACGGTTTTTTCTGCGTGCCCGCGCAATAACATTCAGGATCGTTTCTTTAAACAGCACTTCATCCGGCCAGTTATTGACCATGAATTTGGAAAGAATATCTTCTGCATTCAAAAGTATCAGGCGATCATCAGTGCATAATTCGTCAATGACATATCCATGCTGGATCAATCTGTATCTTAAGGATTCCAGGTGATTGGCAGTAGCGATCACAATATTACAGTTGTCCGCTTTAAGTCCGCCCTGAATATACATTTCCAAAGAGTTAAGAAAGACTTCTTCATTTTCATACACCTGAACCACGTGATCGCTCGGCGCAATTTCTCCCCAAAAAACCTGTGTTTTCGTATTCTTCCACTCTGGTGCTTTATCTATCATCAATACAAGTTTTAATGCTTCGGGAGACAATGCAAATTTAAGCACAAACGGTGCCGCATATAAGTATACGGTTCTTTTTTCGATTTCAGGTAGTCTGAAGACGGTGGATGGTTGAATATAATCGTTTTTTGGTGGTTGCGAACCAGATAGTGAATTCCAGATTTCAATAGCGCTTTTTCAACAGGTGAAAATATCCATAAGCAGAAAAAATGGGTCGCAATAACTTATCCCATATCTACACTCAAAAAAAGCAGAGACGCAGGCTGCTTAGCGTGAAGCTTCCTCAACGTTGGCTTCGGAGTTTTATGAAGGGAAACTGGTCTTTCTGAAAGCCAGCCTGTGATATGAAAAACAGGGGCTGTGAACCAGGAGAAAAATTAAGAAATACTCCAAATCGCCCACTTTCGGGAGATTTTTTTATAAAAAAAAAATTACTAAGAGCCTGTTTAAAAATGAGTTGTTGAAAATTATATAGAGGCTGCCGATCAGTCAGCGTTGTAAGATATTCTCTTTGTGGTCGACTAAAACTACAGAGATGAGAATCTATCCAAGTGACTTGA
>JALYQL010000048.1 GCA_030855855.1 Bacteroidota bacterium
TTAATTCTCCGCCATCGCCACTAAAATCCTTTCCAATCTTTTTTTCATCTCCGCCGCAGAGCATGAATAATTATTCGCCAGCAATGAAAAGCAAAGCAGCTTTCCTGATTTGGATTTTACGTAACCTGCGTAGCCTCTTGCACGGTTGATGTAACCGGTTTTCGCCTGCAGGTTATTTTCGGCGAGCGTTCCTTTACAAAGGCTGCTCATTGATCCGGTCCGGCCGGCAACAGGAAGCGACTTTAAAAAATAAGGATACCATTTTTGCTGCGATGCTTTCTGGAGAATAGTGGCCTGGATCAACGTCGTGATTCCGTTTGAGCGCGATAGACCGGAACCATCTGTCATGTAAAGTCCGTCGATATTTATTCCGAGCGATTTCCAGTAATTTTTCACGACTTCAATGCCATCTTCTGTTGTTCCGCCATTTCCTTTTACCAGGCCAAGCGTACGAAGCAGCTGTTCGGCATACAAATTATCGCTGTGCAGATTTGTTTCGGCTACAATATCACGAAGCGGAACAGAATAAACGATAGTAAGGATTTTGCGTTTTATGCTGATTTTTTCATTTGCGAGCTGCATTCTCCGCACCGTTGTTGGTTTTCCGCTAACTGAAATTGCCGGTTTTAATTCTTCATAAAAATCTTTCGCGCACTGATATGCAGGATCCGGATGCGAAGCTTTTACTTCGAAATTTTTCTTACCCGCAGGAATGCTTCCATGCACGTAATACATATTTCCATAAGGCGCGCCATAAACCAATGCTTCATCTTTTTTTCCATCAGATGTAACATCGGATCTGTAAATAACATTTTCAGGAACAGGAGATGTTTTTGTCAAAATGCAGGAATCACCAAGTGAAGAATCGAAGTAGAGCTTTACGGAATTATCGCTGTATGTTAATCCGCACGTTCCTGCGCCGTAATATTGTCCGAGATCGCTCCACGTCCAGCCATCAGGAACAGGATTATCAGAAAAGCAGGAAGCATCGCCGATGATATTGCCTTCAATTTTTTTTATTCCTTTCCCCAGCAGGCGGGATGGAAGACTTTGAAAAACAGAAATGGTATCACCGACATTAAAACGTGCAGAATTAAATGTCGGATCGCCGGAGCCACGAATGTAAATATTGCCTTTTATGATGCCGTTGATGCTGTCATAAATACCATCGTATTCGATCTTCGTTTCATATTTATATTCCGCTCCAAGCAATGCAAGCGCCGCACCGGTTGTAAGTGTTTTCAAAGTGCTCGCGGGGATAAGTGATTGCTGCATATTGTGCGATGCGATCAGCTTTCCGCTGTCGGCTGTGATCATACAAAATCCCCAATCACCGTGAGCGAGGACGGTATCCGCGTTGAGCCTGTCAATTTCTTTTTTAATTCCTACAGGAGAAATTCCCGCGAGGCAAAATGCAGCAATGAGAATAATGAAGAAAAATTTACCGCGAATATTTCTCATAAATTTCTTCGATCGATTTAGCCAGCTTCCGGTCTTTTTCTGTCACAATATTCCCGGCATCATGCGTGCTGAGCGTAATCTCCACCTTGTTCCACACATTCGTCCATTCCGGGTGGTGATTCATCTTTTCACAAACAAAAGCCACGCGTGTCATAAACGCAAAAGCTTCGGTGAAATCCTTAAAAGTAAAAATGCAATTCAGGTTATCAGGCGATTCGTTCCACATCTTTTTAGTATTGGGTAGTGAGTATTGGGTAGTGATTAATAACTGAAAAATACGAAATAAAAAAGACTTGGTTTGCACCAAGTCCCAATACTCAATACTCACTACCCAATACTACTTTTTGGAGTAAAAGTCCGAGATCGAAGTGGTGAGTGTGAAAGTGTTTGTGGCGCCGGCAAGATGGTATGAAGCGTGCGCGTAGCTGATGTTGAATTTGTAAATATGAATTCCACAGCCGAAGGTGAACCCGGTTCCGCCGCGTTTTCCATCAATAAGCAATTCTTTGCGACGCATATAATTGTAGCCGAAACGCACCGACACAGCTTTACCGATAAGGAGCTCTCCTCCTACCACAAGATGCCTTCCGAATTTATCACCGAAGGTTTTGAATTTGCTGACTTTAATGGAATCGCCGGTGAGCGCGTCGACCAGTTCTGGCGGATTATTCGGATCAATGTATGTGAGGTCCCATTTCTGGAGATTGGTGAAGGCGAATGAAAAACGGAAAGGCATGTGCTTTGGCTTAAAAGAAATGCCGGCTTCGACTTCGAACGGCAATTTTTCTTTAACGCCATCCGTGTATTGGTTCATCATCACGCCCATGTTGCGGAATAAAACCGAAGCCGTAAAATTTCTTCGCGGAAGCTTATAACGTGCACCAACATCAAGTCCGAGGCCGGTTGCATTCCAGAGATATAAATTCGACTGAATAAATTTGCCGGTCGCCCCAACCGAAAAATTGCTGTCGAGCTGGCGGCTGTAACCGATGTTGATGCCATATTCGCCTGCAGAAAATTCGCCGATGATTGCGCCCGTATTATCCGTCTCACGGAATTTTCCGAAATCAAGGCGTGTTGCTGTCAGCGAAAATGTTCCGACTTTATCTACATGGTAAGCAAATCCCGCGTATCCATATTTCACATCAGCAAAATAATCGGCAAAGCTGAACGCGAGCTGAGTATGCATTTCGGGATTCAGCATGGAAGGATTCCAGGTGGCGAGATTGATGTCGTTATCATTGATCGCCATACAATTTCCGCCAAGTGCAGCAGAACGGGCAGATAAAGGAAGGTCAAGGGAAGGAAAAGCAGCGCTGCCACCAATCTGCGCATGGAGCGTTGCAAGGGAAAAAATTCCTATAAAGGAGAGAAGTTTCGCAGTCCTGGTCATTGGAGGCTTTAAAGATATGAAATTGGTCACGCTTTTAACGGGGGAAATTGGGGAATATTGTGCAAAATAAACGGAGGTGGGGATTTTAATCCCGATAATTATCGGGATTAGATTTTTGATTGAAAATGACCCATGCTTCTGTTTTTGTACATTAGAACATTGAACAGCTACAAAAAGCCCACAAGCCAGCCAGATTATGATAATTGCAATTTCTCCATTTTTATTCATCAAATTCAAATGAAGATTCCTAGATCAAAGGCTTTCTGGCTGGTATTTCCGATTGGAATACTCCTCTTCACTTATGCTTGCATTAAATCTGCCACAAGCTCCTTTACTCATGATGAGAGCTTTTCTTACCTGGTGTATGTGCATGACCATTTCATGGATATTCTGTCCTTTGCCAATTCGTACACCAACAATCATATACTGAATACGCTGGCAATGAAATATTCAGAAAAACTTTTTGGGAGCTCAGAAATAGCTTTGAGGCTTCCGAACCTGATCTTGTTTCTCGTTTATATGTGGTATTGCTACCTGTTATTTAAAAAGGAAAAAACATTCCTTGTGGTAGCTGCCTTCATTTTATTATGTACAAATACGCTCCTGGCTGACCTGTTCGGTTTGGCGCGCGGCTATGGCATGTCTTGCGGATTTATGCTTATGAGCCTTTACCACTTCCTTCAATTTCTTGATGTGCCAGCAAAAAGACATCTCATCCTGTTTCATGCCGCATCCCTGCTGGCAATTCTGAGCAGCTTTACACTTGCACCTTTTTATGCGGCATCACTCCTTGTGTATACGATTATCATTTTCCTGGATCATAAATTCATTTCTAAAAAAAAGTATCATTTTTTCCGTTCCATAAAGGTTCATATTATTCCATTTCTTATTGTAACCGCTATACTTTATGAGCCTGTAAGAAGGCTGATAAAATTCGGCACACTTGATTTTGGAGGCAAGGAAGGATTTTATGAAAATACTATTACCTCCTTAATCAATAACAGCTTTTATGGAATTCCGCTTTCCCCGGGTATGATCGTATGCGTTCAGGTCATTTTTACAGGAATTATTTTTCTTTCGTCATTCATCATCTTCAGGAAAATTAAATCAGGAGACCAGGTATTTTTCACAAAGCACAAGGCACTCATTGTTTCTGATCTTTTAATTATATTCCTGTCAATCGCGTTCATACTTCAGCATACTTTTTTCGGGATTGATTATCCGGTAGGACGGTTTTCGGTTTTCTTTTACCCGCTCTTTACTATACATCTCTTCTTTTTGCTTTCTTATTTTGCGACCATCAACTCAAAAGCAACAATTTACGGTGCCCTTGCATTGGCTTTATTTTCTGCCACTGCCTTTGCAGTAAAAGCTGATATACATTCAAGTGCTGAGTGGAAATTTGATTCACAAACAAAAAATATGCTGCTGAAGTTAAAAGCACAGCACGCTGGAGACAAGAGTTCAAAAAAAATAAAGATTGGGATAAACTGGTTGTTTCAACCTTCTATTGAATTTTACAGACAAACTACCGGGCTCGACTGGCTTTTGCCTATTGAACGCAGTGCTATCTCCGAAAATGATAATTATTACTACATTTTTAAAGAAGACCAAAAGCTATTGGATACTTCCGCCTACATTGAAATAGCAGGATTTGAGGACATTCATACTGTGCTGCTGAAAAACATCAAACGCTGAGCAGCTGCTTGCGCTTTAAGATCCTTCAACATGTGAATTACACATGTATCATGTGAATTACGCAACAAAACAGCCATTTACTCAATTTTGCAGGTACCTATTGGAATTGTTATATATTAGCTCAGAAACTGTAACCAAGTTCTGGCGAACACATTGAAATACATTTTCCTTTTTTTCCTTTTTGTGAGCGTTGCCGCATTTGCGCAGTCACCTTGTCCTGCAGTCGTGGCTACAAGCGCCACTGCCTGTTCTTCCGGGCCGATACAGCTGAATGCTACGACGGGATTTACAACCTATTCGTGGCTACCGGCAGCAGGACTTTCAAACGCGGCAATTTCCAATCCTGTTGCAATGACTTCGGGCAATTATACAGTCACCGCAATTATTCCCGGCGCTGAGCTTGTCGTGAATGGTGATTTCGCTGCAGGTAATACTGGCTTCACGAGCGGTCAAAACTACTCAACCACCTATTCGGCCTGCAACTATTATGTTGGCGCAACATGGTTCAGCACTTTTTTTCCCGGTCTTACAGATCATACTGCGACTGCTGATAATATGTTCATGCATGTTGACGGATGTTCGCCTGTTACGACGTTGTGGGAAGAAACTGTACCGGTTACACCAAACACGAATTATTCATTTTCATTCTGGGCGTCACGCTCCGACCAGGTTCAGCCGACGTTCGATATGTTTTTTATAGGGAATGTTTCGGGGAATGTAAACGTTGGCACACAGACAGGAATTCCTTACACCGGCACGTGGATGTGGGATCAATATGGGGTGCCGTTCTGGAATTCGGGAGCAAACACAAGTGTAACCTTACGCGTTGTGAACCAGCAGACAAATGGTTTCGGAAATGATTTTGGCCTGGATGACTTCAGCTTCCGTACTCAATGTGTTGAAACCGATTCGGTACAGGTCACAATTGCGCCGCTACCCGCTTTAGGTCCTGATACCATACTTTGCGGCAACACAACATTGCAGCTGAATGGCGGTCCGGCAACTTCCTATCTCTGGAATACCGGCGATACGACGCAGAATATTACAGTGAATGCACCCGGCCAATATTACGTTACCACAACAACCGGTAATTGCACTTTCAGCGATACAATCAACATCACGATGAATCCTGTTCCGGTTATTGACATTGGTGCGGATACTACGTTCTGCGGGCCCGTAACGCTCCTTCTCGACGCGGGAAGTTCGGGAAGTTATATCTGGAATAATTCCAATACAACACAAACGCTGAATGTAACTACTGCAGGAACATATTTCGTTACGGTAACTATAGCAGGATGTTCGAACAGCGATACAATTGTGGTGACAGAAATTTTACCGCCTGTTATCAACGACACTGCAATCTGCATGGGGCAAACTGCAACATTCACTTCCACCATTGCCGATTCGTGGTTATGGAACACTGGCAGTTCATTGCAGAGCATTACAGCAACCGCGAATGGTTATTATTGGGTTGACGCAATTGAAAACGGATGCACACTCCGTGACAGTGCAATGCTGACTGTCATCCCGGTTCCTGTTATTGAACTTGGCGATGACACAACGCTTTGTCCGTCAGAAAATGTTTTGCTTGATGTTACCGGCGCACCAGAATACACTTATCTCTGGAATACAAATGCTGTTACGCCGGCTTTGCTGGTTGATTCCACAGGGAATTATTCGGTTACCGTAAGCGTTTCAGGATGTTCGGTCAGTGATTCCATTCGTGTTACCGTCGCGGATCCGCTGGAGCTTGGTGATGCACAAACATTATGCGGAAGATTTAACTTAACGCTTAATGCCGGCAATCCCGGAGCAACATATGTTTGGAATGACGGTTCATCACAGCAAACATTCGATATAAGCAGTCCGGGAATTTACTGGGTGCAGGTGAGCCAGGGTGCGTGCGTGCGGACAGACAGCATTGAAATAACAGGAATTGAAGGCGAAGGAATGCTTTTTATTCCAAATACTTTCACGCCAAACGGAAACGGAAATAATGATTTGTTCAGGGCTTACGGGCTGGGAATTACAGCTTTTCACATGCGTATTTTTAACCGTTGGGGAGAGCTGATCTTTGAAAGTTCAGATATCAACGCAGCGTGGGACGGTCGTTACAAAGGACAAATTGTGCAGACCGATACGTATGTTTATACGATCGATTATGAAACGACGTGTGAGGGAACGGATGTGAAGAATAAGATCGGGCATGTGAATGTGGTGCGGTAGGGCGATTAATAATTAATGATGAGCTGATTAATAATTGAGCTGCGGTGATGGAAGGCGCGAAGTGAACGCAAAGAAAATTTCATATTAAAAAAACTTTGTGCCTTAGTGTTTAGTGGCAAAACTATTTTGAAAAGGAAATTCTCATTTTCAGATAAGATCAGGCATGGGAGCGTGGTGCGGTGGACAGGCTAAGAAAGATTTTCGATATCATCAATATCTTTATTTCTCCCTGCGCTTCTTTTTGCTTTCAGTAAGTCTTCATATCCGATCACTCTTACTTGCAATCCTTCTACATCCCGCAACGCAGAGTTAGGAAATGTCACTTCAAATTCCAACCCTTTTACATTTGTCAAAATCTCTATTGACACCGGAGGTTTTCCAAAAATAAAAACATCATAATCAGGGTTGCTCAAAAAATTTTGTTCCGTCATATCAAAAACCGGCATTCTGAATTGCGCAAAAGCCCGGACTAAACTTTTATAATTTTCCTGGCTTTTTTTAACCCACACATCCATATCGCCTGTTGTTCTGGAATGTCCATAAAGTATTACGGAATATCCACCAACAAGCATATACGAAACATTGTTTTCGTTCAAAGCTGTGATAAATTCCTGAAAATCATTATTAAAAATGTTACCCATCAAAGCCTGTGTTTTCGCATGCTAAAAACAGTGCGGTCCATTCGCGGCGGATTATTAATATCAAAATTATAAGCCACGCTATTCAGATAAAAAGCAGCAGCAAGACGCTCTTCATTCGTTTTACTTTTCCAGTAAGAAAGATCATTGCCCTTCTCCTTATGATTCGTAGCCCTGAATGCTGTCCGGTCTAATTTAAAATCCATACTTAAAGATAAGGAATTGTATCACCACCACTACACAAAGTCACAAAGAAGAAAAAAGCCGCATCATTTCCACCATTCTGATTATTCATTATTAATCAGCACATCATTAATCAAATTCAATTGAAAAACTTGGTGCCTTAGTGCCTCGGTGGCAAACCTATTGTGAAAAGGAAATTCTCATTCCAGGAGGAAGGCCACCAAGTCACCAAGTCACCAAGTCACCAGAAAATGCCGCATCATTACTAATCAGCACATCATTAATCAATTCAATTGAAAACTTTGTGCCTTGGTGCCTTTGTGGCAAAACTTTTGTTGAAAGCGAGATCCTCATTCCGGGAGGAAGGCCACCACTACACCAAGGCACCAAGAAAATGCCGCATCAGCTCCCCGATACGGCATTTTAATTATTCATTATTAATCAGCACATCATTAATTAATCAATTCACTTTCGTCAATTTCGCTTCTCCCGGAAATGTAAGCGATCTTGGATTTTTCACCTTCTCTTTCAGCAGGGAATATTCCAGCACTTCGCTCATCTTTTCAACGTAATGGAACGTAATTCCTTTCAGGTAAGTCTGGTTGATCTCTTCGATGTCTTTTTTATTTTCCACGCAAAGAATTACTTCTTTGATTCCGGCGCGTTTTGCGGCCAGTATCTTTTCGCGGATGCCACCAACTGCAAGCACACGACCACGCAGTGTAATTTCACCTGTCATAGCAAGATTCTTTTTCACTTTGCGCTGTGTGAATGCGGAAGCAAGCGCGGTAAGCATTGCAATACCTGCAGAAGGACCATCTTTAGGTGTTGAGCCTTCCGGAACGTGCACGTGCACATTGTAGTGATCGAATAATTCCGGGTGCAATCCAAGCTGATCGCTATGACCACGCAGGTATTCCATCGCGATCACTGCGGATTCTTTCATTACGTCGCCGAGATTTCCGGTGAGCGTGAGCTTTCCCTTGCCGCGGCTGATGCTGGTTTCAATAAATAAAATATCGCCGCCGACCTGTGTCCATGCAAGGCCGGTAACAACACCTGCCACATCATTTCCCTGGTAACGGTCTTTTCCATGCGCCGGCCCGAGTATCTTCTGCAGATCATCCACTGTCGGCTTCACTTTGTATTTTTTGCCCATCGCGATATTCTTCGCAGCGTAACGCACCACTTTCCCGATCTTCTTCTCAATGTTACGCACACCTGATTCACGCGTGTAATTTTCAATGATAAATTCAAGCACATCATCAGAGATCACCAGCTGTGTTTTTTTCACACCGTGATCTTCAAGCTGCTTCGGGATTAAATGCCTGCGTGCGATCTCTAATTTTTCTTCGGTAGTATAACCCGGCACTTCAATGATCTCTAAGCGATCACGCAATGCCGGTTGAATGGTACCGATGGAGTTCGCAGTAGCAATGAACAATACTTTTGAAAGATCATAATCATGCTCCACGAAATTATCGTAGAAAGTTCCGTTCTGCTCCGGATCTAAAACTTCCAGCAATGCCGAAGAAGGATCGCCATGCCAGTCGTTTCCTACTTTGTCAATCTCATCGAGAATAAAAACAGGATTTGATGTTCCTGCTTTTTTAATGTTCTGCAGAATACGCCCCGGCATTGCGCCGATATACGTTTTGCGGTGACCACGCACTTCTGATTCGTCTTTCAATCCGCCAAGCGACATGCGCACATATTTTCTTCCCAATGCTTCAGCAACTGATTTTCCGAGCGAAGTTTTACCAACGCCGGGAGGTCCGTAAAGACAAAGGATCGGCGCTTTCATATCGCCCTTTAGTTTCAATACTGCGAGATGCTCGAGAATACGTTCTTTCACTTTTTCAAGACCAAAATGATCGCGGTCGAGAATTTTCTGCGCACGGTTGAGATCAAAAAGATCTTCGGAATATTCATTCCATGGAAGATCAAGCAGCAACTCGAGATAGTTGGTCTGCACGGAATGTTCTGCCGCATTCGGATTCATACGCTCGAGCTTGGCCATGTCTTTGGCAAAAGCAGCTGCTAATTCTTTGCTCCATTTTTTTGTTTTCGCGCGCTCTTTCATCTCAATCACTTCCTGCTCATTCGGATTACCACCCAATTCTTCCTGGATGGTTTTCATTTGCTGGTGCAGGAAATATTCGCGCTGCTGCTTGTCGATATCCACTTTTACCTTCGACTGGATCTGATTTTTCAGCTCAAGCATCTGGAATTCTTTCGAGAGTAAAGTCAGCACACGGATCGCGCGCTCTTTTACATCGGCAAGCTCAAGAATGGATTGTTTCTCTCCTACTTCCGCGTTCATGTTGGAAGAGATGAAATTGAGCAGGAAAGAATTGCTCTCAATATTTTTAATCGCGATCTGCGCTTCTGTCGGCACTTGCGGATTGTTCTGAATAATTTTCAGCGCAGTGTCTTTTACGGAAGCAATAATCGCTTTGAATTCCTGGTCGCCTTTTTTAGGATGTGTGTCAATGAATGGCGTCACATTCGCTTTAACATACGGATCGTGCTGCACTTCTTCTCCCAGGATAAAACGGCGTTTTCCCTGCAGGATCACAGTCGTGTTTCCATCAGGCATACGCAGCATTTTGATAATATACGCCACCGTGCCGACTGCATTCAGGTCTGACATCTGAGGATCTTCAATCGTGTCATTCTTCTGCGCAACAACGCCAATCGTCTTATTGCCTTTGTACGCTTCACGGATTAGTTTGATGGATTTATCACGACCAACGGTAATTGGAATAACAACTCCGGGAAAAAGGACAGTATTTCGCAAGGGAAGTATGGGAAGAACCGGAGGCAGATCTTCTTTGTTCATCTGCTCTTCATCCTCAGAGCTCATCAGGGGAATAAACTCGGTCTCTTCGTCTGAGATATTGTTCATGTCAAAACTTTCGAATAGGTTATGTCGGCTCATAATCGGGTCAATTTGTCAGTACCGCAAAACAGCGGCTTGTTTCACACCCTTGTCTGTGAACTGCATAGCTTCAAATGCTGCGCGGGTGTTGATTTGTGTTGATTTGTATTAATAATGCGGCAATGAACGTGCCAGTCAAAAAAGCCTGCCTTATTGGCAAAATAGCCAGGCACAAGGGTTTATTTTCTTTGTTTTTCAGTTTTCTTAAAGACCGCTTTCAGCATGGCGATTTCTGCAGGCTCCATCTTTTTCTTACGTCGTGCATAGACGCGATCTATTGTTTCAAGGGCTTTGCTCAGCTCATTTTCCAGAATTCCGTCAACGCCGCCCCAGGCAAAATCGGGAATAAATTTAGGAGGAAATCCCCCCCCGAAAATATTTGCGGAAACTCCTACTACCGAACCAGTGTTAAACATGGTATTTATTCCACACTTTGCATGGTCGCCCATGATAACACCGTGGAATTGCAGCCCGGTATTTTCATTTCCTCCAATGGCATAATTCCACACGGAAACTTCGCCGTAATTATTTTTCAGGTTCGAGCAATTCGTGTCTGCTCCAAGATTACACCATTCGCCGATCACGGAATTGCCGATAAAACCATCGTGCGCTTTATTTGAATTGGCGAAAAAAACCGAATTGGAAACCTCCCCGCCAACTTTGCATCCCGGTCCAATGGTGGTATCGCCGTAAATTTTCGCGCCCATTTTGATCGTCGCCCCGGCACAGATAGCGAGTGGCCCGCGTAAGAGCGAACCTTCCATGATCTCTGCTCCATCACCAATGAAAATCGGGCCTTTGGTGGTGTTGAATATGCAGGCTTCCGCAATAATATTATTCCCTGCATAAACAGGATGCATTCCGATGATATTATTCGTCGTGCTCAATGTTCCGCCTTCCGTGGTTTTCACCAGCTCAAAATCTTCGACTATCGCCTGACCGTTGTGCCTGAAAATATCATGAATACGCTGCAAAACAATGACCGAGGTATGCGTGTCTTTCACCGAAATATCGCCGCCAAGATGGTCTTTTACATGGAGCTGAATCGGCTCAATACTATGACCGGCATTTACCGCGATCAGCAATTCCCCTTTTATCAATGCTTCGCCGGGCTGAAGAGAAAGCACTTCAAAAGCAAGCTCGCCGGTCGGCACCACACGCCCGTTGATCCAGAGATGCTGCTTAGAAGCATCCGGAGCAAATGGTGCAATTTCAGAAAGATAATCCGCTGTCCATGTCGTGCTTTCGGATTTAAGCCGCTGCTCCCATTTCTCACGGATGGTAAAAATGCCAATACGAAAATCCGCAACAGGCTTTGTCCATGCCAAAGGCAGAAACTGCTCACGCGCATCATCATCAAATAAAACCAGGCGGAAAGCTGACATAATTAGTTGTGAAGTTGGTGGGTTGAAAGTTGTGAAGTTGAAAGTCCTAAAGTTGAAAGTTGCATGAATTCTTTGACTTCAACTTTTCAACTTTAAACTTTTCAACTATTGTAAAGTTCGGCAAAAAAAATCCCCCCGTGCAATACGGAGGGACTTATTATGCTTTGATCCGCCGCAGCGGGAAAGATTACTTCTTTTTTTCGTAACGTGTACGGAATTTGTCGATACGACCTGCTGTATCCACGAGCTTCATTTTGCCTGTGTAATAAGGATGGGAAGTATTTGAAATCTCCATTTTAATCAATGGATATTCGTTACCATCTTCATGTTTGATGGTCTCTTTTGTATCTGCGCAGGATTTAGTGATAAATGTCACGTCATTAGACATATCCTTAAATACTACAAGGCGATAATTTTCAGGGTGAATTCCTTTTTTCATGATTTTTTTGTTCTTAAGCCGTATCTCGTACGGGGCGCAAAGATAATAAGGTTATTTATATCTGCAAAAAGAAATTTTGCCCGGCTTTTTGATCGCTGCCTGATGCTCCTGCTGACCGAAGTTCCCTGGTGGTGATTACAGAAACAAAATATACCCATCCGATAATGCACTGATATCTAAATCAATACCCTTATTCTTTTATAATCCGCCTCACAGAAGTTCCGGAAGGTGATTTTACCATTACCAAATAAACGCCTTGTGAAAGACTGCTGATGTCCAGTGAAAAATTAAAAGCAGCAGCCTTCTCATGACTTTCAGCATAAACCGTTTCACCGAAAATATTCGTCACCGCCACCTCTATCGTGACCGGCTGGTCAAAATTTGCTTCTAACGTAACTTTTTCTGACGAAGGATTCGGATATACCGACACATTTCCTTCTTCAACAACTTCATTTATACCGACAGAATTGCCCACGGTAAAAAGATAACATACGGGGCAGCCATTTGCATCCGTTACACAAACATTGCACGGCCCTGAACAAAGCGCCGAAGGAGTCGCTGTGGTTTCGCTGCTTGCAGGCGCCCAAGTATAAGCATAAGGAGGCGCGCCACCACTGACCGTAGCCACGCCCGTTCCGTTACAGCAGGAAGAACATGTAGCAGCCTGGGCAGTAGCAGAAAGCGTGATCTGCGAAGGTTGTGTGATCGTAACTACAATAGTTGCCACACAGCCTTGTGAATCGATCACGTAAGCTGTGTTTGAACCGGCGCAAAGTCCTGTTACAGTCGCTGTTGTTTGTCCGCCCGGACTCCAAGAATATGTATAAGGTGCAACTCCACCTGAAGGAGTAAGTGTAGCGGTACCGTTGCAGGCATTATAACAGGTGCATGGTGTGGTAGATGCCTGTACCGAACAAACCGCCTTTAACATCAGAGCTGAAAAAACACATACAATTAGTAAGGAGATTTTTTTCATAAGAAAACTTTTAAGTGGATTATTGAGGGGTTTGCCTGCTATACGCAGAAAGTGCCGGTTAAGTTTATGTTATCGGTCAACAATTTTCCAACAGTTTCTGCGTATTAGCTGCGAATCTTATCTTTGTTTTTATATGCGATTTTCCTTTTTCTTAATCTTTATTGCATTAATCGCTCTGGAAAGTCAATCCGGCTGCAGAAAAGATCCGTTAAACGAAGATTCAGACGCGAAGCTTGAGTTTTCAGATGATACTATTGTCTTTGATACTGTGTTCACAACAATCGGTTCAGCCACGCGCCATTTCAAAGTATATAACCGCGGAAGAAAAGCAGTCAACATCACCTCGGTGAAGCTCGCAGGTGGAAGCACTTCTAATTTTCATTTAAACATCGATGGTGTTCAGGCGGTGAGCACGGGCGAAATTATTTTGCGCGGCGGCGACAGCATGTATGTGTTTGCCGATGTGCAGGTCGATCCGAATAACAGCAATTCGCCTTTGATGATCGAAGATTCGGTGCAGTTCGAAACGAATGGAAACCGTCAGCATGTGGTGCTGAACGCGGTCGGGCAAGATGCTTATTTTCATTACAACACTTACTTAACGTGTAATGAAATCTGGACGAATGATAAGCCGCATGTCATTTACGGATTTGCTGTGATCCCGTCCAACTGTATGCTCACCATCATGCCCGGAACGCGCGTGCATTTGCATAAGAATGGTGTGCTTGCCGCGGATTCTGCTGCAACATTAAAAGTGCTTGGCGCGGATGGGAATCCTGTTACATTCCAGGGTGATCGTTTAGAAGCTGATTATGCAGAAGAACCGGGTCAATGGAATTTTATCTGGCTTTCGACGCAGAGCATTAATAATGTCATTGACTGGGCCGTGATCAAAAACGCGAATGTTGGAATTCTTTGCGATAGCACAGTGGCTGCTTCACCGAATCCTGCGGTGAAAATCACGAATACAAGAATCATGAATATGGCGCTTGCAGGAATTTACGGAAGAGATTCCTGGATCGAAGGAGATAATGTTGCCGTTTCAAATTGCGCGTCCTATTGTGTCGCCATCGCGTATGGCGGAAAATGTGTGTTCCGTCATTGCAGCTTCGGCGATTATTGGGATATTGACTCGCGGACAAGCCCTTGTGTGCTGCTGAACAATTGGTATGAAATAAGCGATGGAGTAAATAATTACCGCGATCTTATTCAGGCCGACTTTCACAATTGCATCATATATGGCCCGCTGGATAATGAGCTCGGACTTGATTCGAATGTTGTCTCCCCTACACAATTCAATTATTTTTTCAGGAATTGCATTATCCGCACGAATCAGAATATTTCCAGTACAACTCATTTCCAAAACATTATCCAGGCTGATCCGGTCTTCCACGATCCCCGCGCAAATGATCTTCATATCAGCGTTTCTTCTGCGGGAAAAGATCTCGGCGATTTAGTCATTGGCGGACTAGTGCCTGTTGATCTTGAAGGAAATCCACGAATGGTGGATGCCGGGCCGGATATTGGTGCGTATGAATATGAGCCGTAAGTTCTCGTCTTCGCTCGAACATACGGCACATAATCATCAATAGTAATTGCGCTCATTCAATGTAAGCATTGAATGGGCGCAATTAGTTTTACCTGTTGCCCGGGCAACTTTCGGGTTGGTTCGAGCAACTTCCCGGTTTATTCAAGCGACTTCGCGGTTTGTTAAAGAGGCCTTCCCCCGTTTGTTCGAGCAACTTCCCCGTTTGTTCGAGCAACTTCCCCGTTTGTTAAAGCAACTTCCCCGTTTGTTCGAGCGAAGCCGAGAACTAGGGGATCACTTTTTCGCATGCGGCGAAGCATGCGCAGCCTTTCGGAATAAAAAGCTGAAATCTGATTTATACAAAGGTCCGCTGGTAGAATCTGTTCCTCCACCCGCTATGTAAGCAAATCCATGACATGTAGTGCAGGACGCTGTATTCTGATCATAGCTTTCCAATGTTGTATTCGCAAGTCGAGCAGGCGCATTTGGTGGTTGTGGTCCGCCAGGCGTATCTGTTGAACCTTTGAACCATTGTGTGCCGATCAGCTTGTAATTCGCCCAGACAGTTCCTTCAAGCTTTGCCTGGAAAATTCTGTTCAATGAATCTGTCGTGACAAAAATCGGGAACACCCGCACGATCTGTGAACCAAAAATTCCCGTATCCCTGAATTCATTATTCTGCCCCACAATTCCATACGCCTTTGCATAGGGCGCAACATCGTTCCACATTCCCAGCTTACCTTTTACAGTATCTGGTTTTGTATTGACAGGGCAACTGTAGCACACAGGCTGATAAAACGAATAGCCATGCTCATGCGCTTCAAGCAGATCGTCAGGAACATTATCTACATGTTCAAAGCTGCTCCATATCTCGCGGCTGAATGCTCTTGTTTTGTGAATGATGTGAAAGCCGACAAGCCCCACCGTCGCGGTAAACTGCAATTGCTTTCCGCTCCATGTATATT
>JALYQL010000111.1 GCA_030855855.1 Bacteroidota bacterium
GTAGAGCTGTGTGATAATTTCGCTCCTACGGAGCTTGTTTTGTTTTGCTTATGGAGAGGTTAGTAAAATTTCGCTCCTACGGAGCTTGTTTTGTTTTGCTTACGGAGAGGTTAGAAAGATTTCGCTACTACGGAGCTTGTTTTATTTTGTTTACGGAGAGGTTAGAAAGATTTCGCTCCTACGGAGTTTGTTTTGTTTACGGGGAGGTTAGAGTACAGCTGTGTGATAATTTCGCTCCTACGGAGCTTGTTTTGTTTTGCTTATGGAGAGGTTAGTAAAATTTCGCTCCTACGGAGCTTGTTTTGTTTTGCTTACGGAGAGAGGTTAGAAAGATTTCGCTACTACGGAGCTTGTTTTATTTTGTTTACGGAGAGGTTAGAAAGATTTCGCTCTTGCGGAGCTTATTTTGTTTACGGAGAGGTTAGAAAGATTTCGCTACTACGGAGCTTGTTTTGTTTACGGGGAGGTTAGAAATATTTCGCTCTTGCGGAGCTTGTTTTGTTTACGGGGAGGTTAGAAAGATTTCGCTCTTACGGAGCTTTGTTTTATTTTGTTTACGGAGAGGTTAGAAAGATTTCGCTCCTACGGAGCTATTAGCCAAAACGGATCATTCAGCTCCATAGGAGCGAAATTTTACTAAGCAATAACACCATGCATATAACAAAGCTCCATAGGAGCGAAATTATCACACAGCTTCGGTTAGCACTCTCCACAAGTTTTGCTTAGGCACTCACAGTTCAATTAAATGATATTGCCCGGGAATTTCTTAATAGTATCGTTGTAAGGACCTGGTGGAATGGCCGGCATGGAAAGCTGAGGCAATTTCATTGAGTAAAAAACTAAATATTTTTGCGACTGATTCTCCTGATTACAATTTCTCAATCTGGTAAAACTGTTTTTGCCTGGGTCGAAATTTTGTGCCATTCCGCATCCTCTAAGATTTCTTTATCAGTAAGTTTTTCTTTATAATTTTTGAGCAATTGTCTTAATATTTTCATGTTCGCAATTGCTTTCGCATTAAAACCTTCCTTTTCAGCTTCTGTTTCTAAAAAATCATCAAAACCATCATCGTCAAATAACCTGCAATTAATTTCAACAAAAGAGGAGATAAACTTTGTGCTTTTACCAAGCCAATACTCTTCCTGTTTTTTTAAATCAGACAGTTCGGGAAAATCTTCGTACAGATTAATCAGATACTGATCCATGTCTCTATGAACTTTATCCGCCAAAAAGAAATTTTAACTTGTCAGATCCGCCAAAAAGAAATTTTAACTTGTCAGACTGAGTAGCGAAGCGTATCGAAGGCTTGACAAGTTAAAATTTCAGTCTCAGCATCACCTTCATCTCCGTTTTCGTATTCTTATTGATCTCTGTCAATGAACCTTCGCTGATGATTTGTTTGTTGTAATAAAACGTCTGCGCAATGCGGAAAAACAATTCTACTTTCCGGGAAATGTCATAATTCACTAAAAGGTACATTCTGGAACCTTTGTAATAATAGGCCGGCACCGAAAAAGTATTCGGCATATCATTTTCAAACGCGTAGATCGCAGCGTTGTAGCTGTCGGTCTGGAACAAAGCGTACCGGGCAGAAAAGCTGACTGGCATGCCGAGCTTTTTATAAGAGATTTCCTGCCAGATGACAAAACCATTTTCAGCTTTTTTGTTAGACTGGTGATAAATGGAATATTCCACCCGGTTGCGAAGGCGGATGGAGCTTCCCACCGGATATTGAATATTGAAACGCCAGTTATCCTGCGTTAATGGAATGAGATAATCAATCACAGCATCATCGTCGCCGGCGTTCGTGAATTTGTCGCGGTGGCGGTAGCGGAAATACATGTCCGTTTTTTTGTCCGGTGTATAATTCAGCTGGCACAGAAAATCAGTTCCTTCCGAAGGCGCATCAGACTGGGAGCGCATCCATGGAAAATAATAATGATCGATGTATGCGCTTATCGTAAAACGACGGTGTGGTTTTGCTGTTATTCCGATATAAACTCCGCGTTCATTTGCCGGATTAATTCCCTCTGCAAAAACGCTGGAATATAAATTCTGAAAATTCCGGCCGAACCAACGCGTGTGAACAGTCATCGCCAGTCGTGGATCAAGGCTGACGAGCACACCATTGATAAAAGCCATTCCTCCATTTGCGCTGCGTGAAGCTTCACCGAAGAAATGAAAATTATGAAAGCTCCAGTCATAATCTGCGCCGATAACCGTGTTTGATTTTGCTGAAAATTCAAACTGGTTATACAAAGAAAGATTCCTGTTGAGCGGCGCGCTGTAATCGGCATGCATTCCTGTAACGCCAACTTGCAGACTTTTTCCTTTATAAGCGAAATTTCCGCCATAAAGAATTTCAGTGATCGCGTGTTTGTCTGCAATTTCTGATGGGGTGGAATGAAGACCGGTAATCTGAAAGCTGCTTATTTCCAGAATTTCAATATTGTTCTGATCGAGCGTATCGGATGCGGCAATATTTGCATCGCGTTTTTTGAGCGAGAAAAAAGCAGTGGATTCAAATTTGCCGAAGCGTAATGTTGTTCCGGCGCCGCGCAAGAATTTATTTTCATCTACTGAAGTGTACGGACGGACACCCATTCCGTTTTTCTTCGTGTTAAGTGCCATGGATGTTTTACCGAACGAGTAGCCTGTCCACGCAGTAAGGCCTTGTCCGAAGCTCACCTGGTAATCGCCGATTACCGCAGATTTTATAATGCCAATATTCCTGACACACAAATGTGCGGAATAATAATCAAAGCCGTTTTTCTGAGAGCCCTTAAAAAATTCTTCACCCGCATCTTTATCTGCAGTAATTCCTGCGCTCACAAAATTGCTGTACGTATAACGATAGCGCACATATAAGTGATCGCGCGAGCCGAGGTAACGCGAGTTCGGACTTTCCGCAAGTGCAGCGCTGTCGATAGGAGAATAACCTTTCTGATCTTCAAGAACGCGCTGCTCACGGATGATCAATTCATTCTTTCCGTATTTTCTCATTTCCGAAAAGCTGAAGTGCCCCGAGTTATTCATCTCCGCAATTTTTACATACGGAAGTATTTTGCCAATAGTGGCGAGGTCAAATCCGTCTATCGTTTGCAGCTCATAGATATTTAGCATCGGGCCAAAACGTGCACGATGCGCAATAAGATTATCAACCTGCAGATCGCTCAGCAACATAAAATCCTGCAGGTCTTCACGCGTCGCAGAATTCAGGTTGAGCGGATGTTCAGCGAAATAATGCAGATTTTCAACGAGCGTGGTAAGATCTGCATTTTCACTTCCGATGTTTTCTGAAAGATCTTCGATCTGCTGCTTGAGCGGATCATCCACAAAAACAGAATCTTTTTTTGGAACGGTATCTGTAGCAACCTGAGCAGTAGCTGTACTCATTGCAAGAACTGCAACGAGCAAAAGAAAATTGATCCGTATAAAATGAGTGAGTTTCAAATCTGCGTACCAGTTGCTATTCAATACCGTATTGTAATCCGACAGAAGGCGAGAAGCCAAGCTGTGAATGAAAAGAAGATGCAATATCGAGTCGTAGCTTTT
Organism: Bacteroidota bacterium; assembly: GCA_030855855.1. Lineage (GTDB taxonomy): Bacteria > Bacteroidota > Bacteroidia > Palsa-965 > Palsa-965. The sequence goes on from JALYQL010000111.1 coordinate 3,556, forward strand.
TCATAACAATGCCAAAGCCGAAAGCCATTAATCCCGGGTTTGATGCAGCCCCCGCGCGCAGGTAAAAATTCGGAACAGGACGGTATTCAAGTCCGCCGCGGATAACCGGTTTATAATCCACATCTTTTTCCGCTTCCAATGAAACAAAAACACGATCAGAAAAACGATACACTGTTCCTAAACGCATAACAGTCGGCAGCCGCTCGTTTAATCCGCCATTCAGCTTGCTGCGCGTCGGATTATACAAATGAAAGCCGATCGTAAGATTTTTTACCGGAATAGCTATTAATCCGAATTCACCGGTAGCGGTAGAAGAAGAGCCGTAGTTTTCTGCAATGTGTGTGTTGAAATAATTGATTTGAACAGAAGCAGAAAACTTCGGACCGAAAGATTTCGCGTAAGCAACACCGACTTTATTTTCTGAATATAATTTCCCAAGTCCGAGTGAAGTTACTTCCAATCCAAACACTCCGGCTTTAGTTGGCATCGCCGCTGCAAAAGCTTTCATACCGAGATCATTCACAAGAAAACGACTCTCATAAAAAGCGCCTGCCTGGAAATTTTTGATAAAAGCCAGACCAGCCTGGTTATTCTGGGCATTCCAGAGATCGCCGGTGAGCGCAGTTCCGCAACCAGCCATTCCGAGAGAGCGGGCGCCTAATACAGGATTATCGCCTGCATGCGCGGAGGAAAAAAGAAGGATAAAAACAGGGAGTAAAAGCTTTTTCATGCTTTGCTAAAAGTAAGCGGGAAAGGGCGGAATAACAAGATAAACAGGTAAAGTTTACATCAGGTTTTTCACATTTAATGTTTGCTCAGCTTTGCAACCAGCTCGGCAGAAGTGGTGTCGGAATAAACGCCGTAAGCATTCACCAACACTCCCCTGATATTTTCCTTTTTCGACGAAATAGCATACACAATATTCTCATCGCCGGGATCTGTGTCGCCTTCAAAACGGTAAACTTCATCAATCTCAAACTCATCTGCTTTCAGGCGGCACTTATTTTGTTTGCATTCCATCCATTCCTGCTCGAGATTAAAATCATGATCATACCCTCTTTTCTGAAGATCATTGACCGCTTCTGACATTGTATCGTAATTTCTCATACTATTTATTTTAAATTCACAGTTAAGCTTTGTCAATAAGATCACATTGTTTTTTCAATATAAGCACGGGCTTCATCCTGTGTTAATATTGAAAAATTACGGTAACGGTAATGTACATCAATTATTTCTTCTACGGCATCGAGCACCAGTTCTTTATTCTCCCAGGTTTTTAAATCCGCGATAACCGTTTCAAGACAACCTTTTTTATAAGAAATTTGTCCAAGCACATGCACTAGCGTGTTGCGGACCCTTGCTGTTTTATCATGCTGGAGCTTGCGAAGAAGAGGAAGAATATCCTGCGGATGTGTCCGGCCGCGCAATTCAATTCCATGACAAATTTCCCTGCGGATCTCTTTGTCGGGATGACTGAGGTTTTTTTTTGCAAATGATAAAACAGGTTTCGGATTTTTCTCACCGGCTTTTTTCATGGAGCCGATAACAGCATTGCGCACTGAATGGTGTTCATCTAAAAGGCCTTTATGAAAGAAATTTTCTACGCTGCTGAAATCCTTCATCGCGATCTCACCAGCGGCATTGATCGCTGTCTGACGCACTTTTGGATTTTCATGCTCCGCTAAAGCGTCAAGCTGCTTTACTATTTCATCCCGGAATGTATCGGTAGCATGATAGATCTTACCGATGGCCAAATAACCGGCTTTGCGGATGTAAGTATCTTCATCGGAGAAATAGCGGATAATATTTTTCGTGCGCCCTGTTTTAATGTCCGCGAAAATTTCTTTGCCGATTTTTTCAGACAGCAGTACCCGGTTTTCCTTAGGGAGGGAATAGAAAGACATGATGGTTGATAATCCGTGTAAAAATAATGAAGATTAAGAGCGGATAACCATAAAATGCCGGTATTAAAATTTAATTTTGCCTCCACAAACTACAATTACTATGCAAGCAAAAGTCAGCATTATCATGGGAAGCACTTCCGACATGCCTGTTATGCAGGAAGCCGCAAAAATCCTTGACCAGTTTAAAATTCCTTTTGAGATAAACGCGCTTTCCGCACATCGTGTTCCTGAGCAGGTGATGGAATTCGCAAAAGGCGCTCACAAACGAGGCATCCGCGTGATCATTGCCGGAGCCGGGGGGGCAGCACATTTGCCGGGAGTAGTGGCAGCACTGACTCCTCTTCCTGTTGTAGGCGTTCCTTGCCGTTCTACCATTTCGCTTGATGGCTGGGATTCGCTTTTGTCAATCGTTCAAATGCCTCCGGGAATTCCGGTTGCAACTGTTGGCGTTGACGGCGGACAAAACGCAGGAATTCTTGCTGTACAGATACTCGCAGCAGGCGACGATGCGATGCTGGAAGAAGTGCTCAAGTTCAAAGAGAACCTGAAATCCAAAATCCTTAAGGCGAATGAAGAGCTGAAAGCACACAAGTTTCAGTATAGAGTGGGGTAGTAAGTGCCTTGTCGCCTTCGATACATTTTTCGCTATTTAACATTGCATTTTACAAGAACATATCAAGCGAAAAACCCTCAGTCTGACAATAGAGAAATTCTTTTGTCAGGCTGAGTAGGTTTTTTTGTTCGTGATATGTCAAATTGTGCTAAAAAGTCTGATTTCAACAAAAAAATGTATCGAAGCCTTGACTGGTATTACATTTATTCGCTTACTTTGCCGTACAAAGTAAAATAAATCGCATGAATGAAACCGACGATCAGTTAAAGGCACTTAGTGAAATGCGCGATCTCATGAATCGCTCTTCACGGTTTTTATCCCTGAGCGGATTGTCCGGGATTTGTGCAGGTGTGTTTGCGTTGATCGGTGCGGCTGTAGCATGGAAATTTTTGTATGCAACGGATGTTGAGCTGTACCGCGATACATACGTACGGGCTTATACGTTCTTCTTTGCCGATGCGGGCCTGGTGCTGTTCTTTTCTCTCCTTGGAGGTTGGTATTTTTCTAACAAGCGCGCAAAAAAAGCCGGGGTTCCTTTATTGGATGAAACAGCTCTGCGCATGCTGGCAAATCTTTTTATTCCACTAGCAACAGGAGGTTTATTCTGCATCGCGCTGTTGTACTACGGCGTAATCGGAATGATCGCGCCGGCAACGCTTATTTTTTACGGGCTCGCGCTGTTGAATGCAAGCAAGTATACCGTGAATGATATTCGTTACCTTGGTATCTGCCAGATCATACTCGGATTGATTTCCACTGCGTTTATTTACCACGGTTTGATTTTCTGGGCGATCGGATTTGGATTGATGCATATTATTTACGGAATAGTTCTGTATTACAAATACGAACGTGCTTAATTAGCAGGAATGGGGAACGATTACTTATTAAAATTCAATAAAGCATTTGAAAACCGGGTTCGTCTCGGGGTAATGTCAATACTTATGGTTAACGACAGCGTGGAATTTGTACGTTTAAAAGAGCTTCTACAGGTAACGGACGGAAACCTCGCAAGTCATCTTTCCGCTTTGGAAAAGGAAGGATATGTCGCCGTGATCAAACAATTCATCAACAGAAAACCACAGACCTCTTACGCAGTAACAGCACCAGGAAAAAAAGCATTTAACGAACACCTTAACTCACTCGAAATCTTATTAAAATCAAGAAAAAAGTAATAAGAACATTTTTTTTGCGTTTAAACTTTGTAGTACAAAGTACTCTGAAATAAAAAACAAAAATGGAAACACTAAACTTCGGATATGATTTTTTGATTTTTATAGTGGTAGTCATGTTTGCATTGCTTGTTGCCGCTATAAGCATAATTGCCGCCGTCGTATTTACAATTAAAGCGCTGGAAAAGCACTTGCCGCTTCGTATGCTGATCATTTTCTGGCTCCTGTTCATTCCTTCAGTAGTGATCGGTCTCTGCTATAGCC
>JALYQL010000114.1 GCA_030855855.1 Bacteroidota bacterium
CACAGGAACATGGACGCTGATTTCCGGCACAGGAATAATTGTCGCTCCGACATCTCCGGTATCGTCGGTGAACGGATTATCCATTGGCGCAAATGTTTTCCAATGGACCATTTCAAACGGTACGTGCATTGCATCAACCGACCAGGTAACCATTACGATTGACCCCAATCCAACAATTGCAAACGCAGGACCTGATCAGACTTTGTGTTCAGCTTCTGCTTCGCTCGCAGGGAATGTCCCATCAACAGGAACAGGAACATGGACCTTGATTTCCGGTACAGGAATTATCGCGTCGCCATCATTAGCCACTACTTCTGTAACGGGTTTGAGCGTCGGTGCTAATGTTTTCCAATGGACAATTTCGAACGGAACATGTCCTGCATCTTCTGATTTAGTTACCATCAATGTTGATGCAAATCCTTCTGTTGCAAATGCGGGAAACGATCAGGCGATCTGTAGCTCAGCTTCAGTTTTCACCGGCAGCATTCCGTTGACAGGAAACGGAACATGGAATGTGATCACTGGTACCGGAATTGTTTCAAATCCATTGCAGGCGACAAGCCCCGTTACAAATCTTATAACAGGATTGAATTCATTTGAATGGATCGTTACGAACGGATCATGCCCGGCTTCACGGGATACGATTACTATTTTCATCGATCAGTATCCTACAACTTCTGCCGCGGGCGCTGATCAGCAGATCTGCTCTTCAATGACAACGATGAATGGAAATATTCCGGTTGTCGGAACAGGCACTTGGCTTTTGGTAAGCAGCACCGGAAATTTTGTAAGCGCGTCATCACCGAATACGGATGTTACCAACCTCGGTATTGGAAATAATACTTTCGAATGGGTAATTGCAAACGGAACTTGTCCTGCTTCGCGCGATACAATAGTAGTGCGTGTGGATCAAGCGCCCGCTCCTGCAATTGCCGGCGCTGATCAATTAATTTGTGCCGCCGTTTCCTCGTTGCAGGCTGTTAATCCATCAATAGGAACAGGCGCATGGTCTGTGCTGAGCGGTACCGGATTTGTCACCAATTCCATTTCTCCTACATCATCGGTGACGAATCTTTCAGAAGGCTCAAACGAATTTCAATGGATTGTAACCAATGGTGTTTGCCCGGTTACCATTGACACTATTCTGATTTTTGTTGATTCGGTGCCGACCACTGCTAACGCAGGACCTCCGCAAATTATCTGCAGCAGCGTTTCTTCACTCAACGCGAATATTCCGCTTGCCGGATCGGGACAATGGAATATTATCAGCAGCGGTGCCTCATTGACAAATTCATCTCAGCCCTCATCCGGTGTAAATGGATTAGGCCTCGGGCAAAATTCTTTTGAGTGGGTGATCAGCAATGGCGTTTGTCCTGCTTCACGCGACACGGTAACGATAAATGTAGATGAAAATCCAAGTCTGGCCAATGCCGGAGTTAATGCGATGATCTGTGATCCGAATGATACCTTGTCCGGAAATATTCCGTTAGTCGGTTCCGGAACATGGTATTCATTAAGCACTCCTCCATTGCTTGGAAATCCGTTTGCTCCTTCTACGTCCGTGAGCAATCTTGCGCCAGGCTCGAATTCGTTTGAATGGGTAATCTCCAACGGAACATGTCCTGCAACGCGTGATACTGTTTCTGTTTTTTACACCTTGCGTCCATCCGCACCTGATGCAGGTTCTGATATTTACGAATGCGCGCACGACGTAAATATGCAGGCAGATCTCCCAACTGTGGGTACAGGAGCCTGGACAAATTTATCCAACACCGGAAGCTTTGCTGATCCTGCAAGCCCTGTCTCCGCGCTGAATAATCTGCCCGACGGTTCTTTCCTGTACACGTGGACAACTTCCAATTCCTATTGTGTGTCGCGCCCTGATACGGTTGTTGTAAATATCTATTCACCACCATCAATCGCCGAAGCAGGAGTTGACCAGGTAATACATACAAATTTTACAACATTGAATGCTGTTGCTTGTGATACCGGTTCAGGAACGTGGTCGTTTGTTTCCGGTTCCGGGCAAATAGAAAATGTGAACGATCCACAGTCGCGTATTGCTGATCTTGCAAATGGAATTAATGTTCTTCGCTGGACAACTTCCAATGGAGTTTGCGCTGAATCGACTGACGATGTTCAGATCGAAAGCAAAGCGTTGATCATTCCGACAGGATTTTCACCGAATTCGGATGGTACGAATGATAATTTGGTGATAGAAGGTCTGAATGAATATTCAAATGTTTCGCTTGAAATTTTTAACCGCTGGGGAAACCAGGTGTACATTACAACCAGTTATAAAAACGATTGGAATGGAACAGGAGGAAACGGTGAAGTTCTTCCTGATGATATTTACTATTTTGTGCTTAAGCTGGAAGACGGAACTGCGTTTACGGGGTATGTCGCTTTAAAACGGAGGACATTATGAAAAGGATAATTACTTCATTAGTATGTTGTTTGATAATGGGCACGGTATTCGCTCAGTATAATCCACTTCAAAGCCAATATGTGTTTAACCGCCTCGTGATAAATCCTGCCTATGCCGGAGCTGATGGATTTCTGTCCACTACAGCGAGTTACCGCAGGCAGTGGCTTGGGTTTGAAGGCGCGCCGGAAACATTTGCATTCACTGCACATACTCCATTGAGAAATAAACGGTATAACGTCGGAATTATCGCTTCGCAGGATAATATCGCGGTGCTTCATCGCACACATGTCGGCCTGATTTATTCGTACAGGATAGTTGCAGGAAAAATTTCTTTCTCTGCCGGATTTCAGCCGGGTGTAAATTTCGTTCGCAACTCATGGGGCGATGTGCAAACTACTGTTCAGGGTGATGCGGCTTACCAGTCAGCGGAAACACGCATAGATTTCAATATGGGTTATGGCCTTTACATGAATTCCAAACGTTTTTTTATTGGCGTGAGCAGCGCTGCAAATTTCACCACCCCTTCCACCGGGGCACAACCCGTCATTCTCGGAAATACCGGCTATACATTCGGCGACCCGAAAAAAGCGGCTGTGACGGTTTCTGTTCTCGGACGTTATATGATTAAGAATTTCTACCAGGCAGATGTGAATGTCATTGCCACATTACGTGATCGCATTTCATTTGGCGCATCTTACCGCCACAACGACGCGGTTGTAGGAATTCTTCAGCTTAAAATAAATGATCAGCTGTATATTGGCTATTCATACGATTATACACTTTCAAATCTGAGCACCTATTCGTCAGGAACACATGAACTGTTGCTGCGGTATGACTTTTATTTTAAAGTGAATTCAAAAAGTCCCAGACTCCCCTCTAAATGACAAGGCTAAATTGCATAATGCTCATCATGTCGCTGATGAATTTTATTCCGCTTTTGTCGCAGGATGTTGAAAATCATCTGGCAGCGATATTTTCTGATACAGCTATCGTTCATTGTTCACGGATCAGCTTCAATACCAATGCGTCGGATTTTGGCGTGACGAAATATAAATCGGGTTATGTATTTTCATCCTCAAGGAATGAGCATGTAGGGGTGCAGTACTATTCAGAAGATTCGCTTACTCCGCTTTTGGATCTTTATTATTTTACTAAAAAAGATTCCGCAAAATTTTCAAAGCCAAAACCATTCGCAAAAGAGCTGAATTCAAAATACAATGACGGTCCTGCAACATTTTCGCACGATGGAAATGTAATTGTATTCACGAGAAGCCTTCCTGCGAGACTTAACCCGGACAGCTCCCTGCTGACGAAGCTCACGTTGATGATCAGTCATTATCAAAATGGGAAATGGCAGAAGCCGGAAGTTGTTCCGTTTTGTTCGGGAGAATGGAATTATACACATCCTTCATTTTCGCCAAACGACAGCGTGCTTTATTTTGCGTCCGACTGCCGGGGCGGATATGGGGGGCTTGATATTTATTATTCGGAGTTGTCTGCAGCCGGATGGAACGTTCCGGTGAATCTTGGCAGAAAGATAAATACAGCTTACAACGAAGAATTTCCTTTTTGTTCCGCTTCCGGGAATTTATATTTTGACAGCGATCGTCCCGGCGGCTTTGGCAAGCTTGATATTTACGCGTGGGATATGCGGGATTCCTCATTTACATTTCCGGAAATATTGCGAGGATCGGTAAATTCAGACGCAGATGATTTCGCTTTCTGGTGTTCTGAAGATGTAGGCGAAGGCTTTTTCTCTTCGAACAGAAATAACAGCGCGGTGAATGATGATCTTTATTTTTTTAAAGTGGATTGGCCCGATCCGGTAAGTTTCGATACGCTTCAAAAGGCTGTTTTTTGCTATGAATTTTTCGAAGAAGCAAGCGCGGAAAAAATTGACACCATTGATATGGCTTACCAATGGACGTTCAGCGATGGTTCGGTGATGAGCGGTTATAAAGTGCTTAAATGTTTTGACACAACAGGAATTTACACGGTAAGCCTTGATATCCGCGACAGCTCAAGTGGGGAAATGTTCATCAGCAACCGCATGAATTTTGACCTCGCGATATTTTATCCCAACAGGATCACCCTTTTTTTACCCGACACCATTCTGATGAACCAGCCGCTGGTGATTAATTCAGAGGAGGCTTCGGCAGATGGCTACCAGGTAAAAGCGGTATATTATGATTTTGGTTATGGCTACAGATCGAGAGGAAAAACAGCAAGCCATATCTATTACAAACAAGGAATATATTATCCCCAGATATTTTTCAAGGTCAAGGATGAATCCACCGGCCTGGAAGAATGCCGGTGTGTGGTAAAAAGAATTATAGTTGAATAACGCCCATATGAAAAACCTCATTACAGCAGCATTTCTTTTTTTCGGAGTGATTCCGTCAATAACCGCTCAGCCGGTTCCTGCGCTTGATTCGAATTTTCCATACCTGGTAACATTCGGAAATAAAGCCGATAAAAGCTGGGGTGATGATGATTTCGTGCAGACCTTTTTCTTTGCTGTTCCGGTTTCCTGCAGCCAGGCAATCTATATCCGCGTTTATGATCCGAATGTGGGTGGGAAAGTGGATGAAAACCGGGGTGGATTTAACACCAAAACAAAATTTACAGTTTACGGCGGAGCAGGAGCACACTCGAATCCGGATGCACATAAGCCTGATCCTATTGGAAATTTCAGAAGCGGTGTGCAGCTCGCTACAAAAACGTTCGATGCAGATACTACGTATGATGGCAAATGGTTTACTTTCGGACCATTCAGCCCGGTCGAAGCAGAATTGCAGACTGATTATGGCGGATATGTTTTTAAAATAATTATTGAAGGTCAGGATGGTGATGACGGAAATCTGTATAAAATGTATTTGTCTTCTAAAAAAGACGCGAATACAGATATTGAAGGCGGCAATGCTTTTACGTATGAATACAGCCTGAGAATGTCAGACCAGGTAGGAACCATCTCTCATCTCTACCCGTTCGTTACCAGCAATGTCATCACTGTAAAAACAAGCGTATTTGATTATGATAATGATGGAATAATACGAACGGTATCTGTTGCTGTTAAAGGCGATATATTCAAACCAAAAGGCGATGGCAAATGGGCTGATACCGTTCACGCCACCCTCAAGGAAGAATTCAATACATCGCTGGATGTCCAATTCATCAAGCAGAATAATGTGAAGAATAACAATATCGTTGTTTACATTACCAACCAGTACGGGGAGATGCTGCCTTTTTACACCGTTCCTATTGGAGGCGTGCCGAAGTATAAATATAAAATCGGCGTAAAGCCCGTAAAATAAGTATGCGACATTATTCCGCTTTCGGATTTATTCTCTTTTTTCTCTTTTCCAGTCATGTAGTTTCCGCGCAGATCTTTTCAAGCCGTGTGTACAATGCGGAAAAAGGATTGAATGGCAATTTTATTTTTTCCATCGCGCAGCGGCAAAACGGAGTGCTGGAGCTTGGAACTGAAAAAGGTCTTGTCAGCTTTAACGGTGACCAGTTTATGAATACCGGAATGGCAAATGGCCTTGCTGAAGACCAGGTTTCAACTGTGTATGCCGCGAAGAACGGAATTACCTGGGTAGGGCATTTTCAAAAAGGCATCAGCTGCATTTCCAATGGTGTAGTGAGCATTATTGATTCAACGCAGCGCACATCAGGACGCATTACTGCCATTACGGAAGATAAATACGGAAACATCTGGGCAGCTGTAACGGGAAAAGGTATTGTGCGGGTGGACAGAAATTCAAGAAAAGTTGATTTTCCGGGCGACACAACCAGCTCATTTGACGAGCTTCTTTTTGATTCGGATGGAATGCTGATCGCCGGTTCTGAGAATGGCATCGGGATTTATAAAGCTGAGCCGTCTAAAAAAATGGTGCTGATTGAAATCCTTCCGGAAACCCAGGGAAAAAAGATCGACGCGGCTTGTGTGGGAAAACATTATGGTAAAGAAATTTTATTTGTTTGCATTAATGGTGACGGTTTGTATTGCTTCAGAAATGAGAAGGGCCATTATAAGTTGATTTCTGTTGTTAAAACGGAGCTGCATTGCGTCGATTTTAATTTTTCTTCTGTGGCAGGTACACAGACCAACGAAGTATGGGTAGGAACCATCGGCGAAGGTTTGAGAAGAATCAGCTTTGGCCCTGCATTCTTTCCGGCACATACCGATCAGTTCCGCCAGGCAGATGGATTGCCGGATGATAATATTAAATCGCTCCTGGTTGATTTTGAAAACAACCTCTGGATCGGAACATTCGGTCGCGGGCTGGTAGAAGTGCCGTTCTCCGTTTTTCGTTTTCACACCGTCGGTAACGGTTTGCTCAAGCCGGAAGTAAATTGTATTGTTAAGGATCAGTCCGGAATTTTCTGGATCGGCAATGATAATGGCCTTACCCGGTTCCGGAAAGATGGTTCCGAAAAATCACGTTTTTATGATGAAAAAAATGGATTTGTTAATGCAAAAGTGAATTGCATCGCCGCAGACTCAAAAGGCATGATCTGGATCGGAACGAATGGTTCTGGAATTTTCAGGCTTGATCCTGTCACCGAAAAATTTGAAAATATTTCAAAACAATTTCATCTTACTTCGATGATCGTAAACACCATTACCGTGCCGCGGGATGGCCGGGTGATGATGGGTACTACTGATGGACTTTACATTTATAAAGCCGCGGAAAACAGCTTTGCGTATTATACTACGATGGAAGGATTGCTGCACAATAATATCCAGCAGCTATATACCGACCTCGACAATAATGTATGGTTCTCTTCGTCTGGGACTCCACCTTATATTCTGAAAGATGATGAGATCAAACCTTTTTTCGAAATAGATAAGATCAGGGGATACAATATCAATGGTGTTTACGAAGATAACCTGCGGAATTCCTGGATCGCTACGGATGGCGATGGTGTTTTTGCGTATAATGGAAAAGATTTCCGGCAGTACAATGTGCGCAACGGATTAAAATCGACGAATTGTGTTGGAGTAATTGCCGACGATGATAATATCGTTTACGTCATTCACAAAAGCGGGCTGAGCCTGAAGTTTCCGGATGATACAATGTTTTATACATTCTCCGGTTATGATAATCGTTTGTTTAATGCGATAAATCCTTTTGTGTATAAAGACAGCAGCGGGATCATTTATTTTTGTTCTGAGAATGGATTGATCGAGATTACTTCGCAGGATAAATCTTATTTACGTGGCCGGCCTTTTATTTCGCTTGCAAGATTATTCATCAACGGAAGCGAATTATATCCGCGCAACGAGATAACGCTTGATCCGGGGACCTACATTCTTTCTTTTGAATTCAATAATATTTTGTTCGGGGCGCCTTATCCGCCACCTTTCTATTACCGGATTGTGGGAGCTGATTCTGTCTGGCGCATGTCGAACGGAAGAAATATTATTATTCCGCAACTTTCTTCAGGTACGTATGAGCTACAGGTTTCATCCGACAAAAACGGAAAACGCATCGGAAAAAATTTCACTTCCGTAAAGATCTTTATCGACAAACCTTTCTGGCAGAAAACATGGTTCATCGTCATGGTGCTGCTTTTTGTGCCGGTCGCCATTTTAGGATTGATACGATTGCAGACACTTTCCCTTTTGAAATTAAATAAACGCCTTCAAAAGCTTGTTGGAGAAAAAACAGCTTTGCTCGAAGAAGAAAAAGAATCCGTTTCCCGGATGAACATCGAATTGCAAAACAAGAACAAAGACATCACCGATTCGATCGAATACGCGAAAAGGATCCAGCTGGCCATTCTTCCTGACCTTGATATTCTGAAGGATCAATTCCCGGAAAGCTTCGTTTTTTACCTGCCGCGCGATATTGTAAGCGGAGATTTTTACTGGTTCGCTGAGAAAGGCCCTCTCTTTATTATTGCGCTTGTCGATTGTACAGGCCACGGAATTCCCGGCGCGTTTATGTCGATGATCGGATCGACGCTGCTTAATAAAATTGTGTTCGATTATAACATCACCGACCCATCAAAAATTCTCACCTGCCTTAATAAAGACATCAATTCAGCTTTGCACCAGGAAGAATCAAGCGATTCTTCACATGATGGAATGGACATTGCGCTTTGTGTAATTGATAAAAGAGATCATACATTGAAGTTCGCAGGAGCCGGTCGTCCGCTCGTGATTTTGCGTAAGGGGGAGCTGAAGGAATATAAAACCAACAAAGGCGGAATCGGTGGCGTGTACAATAATATTTTCCCGGTTTTTGATGAGATAGAAATTAAGCTGGAAAAATCCGATTCAGTTTATTTGTTCTCCGATGGATTTACCGATCAGTTCAGCTCCACCAGCGGCACAAAATATTCTTCGCGAAGAATGCGCACATTGCTCACAGAGATTTCAGGACTGCCCATGAAAGAACAAGGAATAAAAGTGCACGACGCTTTTTTCGGCTGGAAAGGGGAGGAGTTTCAATTCGACGACGTGCTGTTTATGGGATTTAAATACGAATAGAGGTAGGTGCTTGTCGCCTTCGATACATGATTTTGTCTCCGGCATTTTCATCAAGATCAAGAATTTTCACAAAATCATTACTCCGTCTGACAAGAGAGAAATTCTCTTTTACTGCTTGTCGCCTTCGATACATGATTTTGTATCCGGCATTTTTTCACAATCAACATATTTTACAAAATCATTACTCAGTCTGACAAGAGAGAAATTCCCTTTTACTGCTTGTCGCCTTCGATACATGATTTTGTCTCCGGCATTTTCTTCAAGATCAACATATTTTACAAAATGATTACTCAGTCTGACAAGAGAGAAGTTCCCTTTTCAGACCGATTGTTTTCGCCTGAGAATAGTTCCTGGAAAAATTTATGCTAAGATGTATCGAAGCCCAGAAAGAATACTGCCCACTGCCTTACTGCCCACTGCCCACTGCCTACTGCCCACTGCCTACTGCCCACTCTCCGTCTCATACCCCATATCCTTGAGCACCTGCAGCGCATCCTCAGCATCTTCCGCATTTACCTGCAACTTTATTCCACCTCCGTTAAATGAAAAAAACGGCTGAAGCATCAACGTATGTTCATCTTTCAGAAAACACAAAATTCCTTCCGATTCAAGCCTTGCTTTAGGAATTGCAGCTTCATGTCCGTAAGTAAAAACAGCAACAGTAACGAAAGTGCTCATTCTCTAAAATTAGCATTTATTATCAACAGGAAAATTACCAATTACCGGATTACCAATTACCAATTCAAGGCGCCGGAGAGTGCTCTTCAGAGGTGTCAGGTGCTAACACCTGACACCTCACTGATTACCCAGTTTCATATTCCATTGGTAATTGGTAATCCGGCACCGAAGGCGACCCCTTGGGATAATTGGTAATCATTTTCCGGCACATTATTTCCGGCTTTGACCGTTACTTTTAAAGCCGTTAAGCCTTATGCCCCAAAGGAACGATGCCCGCTGGCCCGTTTTTTGCCTTTTCTATTCAAGTATAATCTTCGTAACTTTGTAACTCTCATGAAAACCCTGAAAATCAAGACCATTAGCCTGAGCATGATCCTATTAGGATTGGTGCTGCTGTTTCCTGCAAGTCTCTTTGCTCAAAACGATGTGCCTGCAGGCGACTTTCCGAATGTGACCGACGCGTCCGGAAAAAAACAAGGAAAATGGAAGAAGGTGGACGCGCAGGGAACATGTGTGTATGTAGGGCAATTCAAGGATGATAAACCATTCGGCATTTTCACTTACTTCGACACCGATGGAAGAAGAATGACGGAAATGAATTTCCTGAATGGCGGACCGGTGAATTACGGGAAAATGTATAGCGTCAGTGGAAAACTGCAGGCGCAGGGAAAATATGTAAACCAGCTTAAAGACAGCACGTGGACATTTTATACTGAAGAAGGATTTTTTCTTTCAGAAGAGCGTTATAAAAACGGGAAGAAAGAAGGAAAATCGCTGACGTATTATCCCGGCACAAAACAAATTGCCGAAGTGAAATATTACAAAGCCGGAGTGGAAGACAGCATTTGGGTGCAGTATTATGAAAGCGGCACTAAAAAAGGAGAAGGCGCTTACAAAATGGGAAACTACGAAGGAAAAGCAGTTTGGTATTTTGAAGATGGGCGTATAAATATCCTTGGCAACTATAAAAATTCCCTCAAAGACGGAATCTGGATGTATTATAAAATGGAGCCCGGTGGAAAATATGTGTTGAAAGGGAAAGAAACCTGGAAGTCCGGAAAATTAACAAGTGAAGAAAAAATAATCGGGAAAGAAGAATTCAATCAACAAATCGAACAGCAGAATCAAAACGGTGGTGGGGAAATCCCGGGAGGACAATGACGTGAGCAAAAAAGGAAAAGTACTTGTAGCAATGAGCGGCGGTATCGATAGTTCGGTAGCGGCGCTCATGTTGCATAATGAAGGTTATGAAGTGATAGGGATCACCATGAAAACATGGGATTATGCAGCAGCCGGCGGATCGAAAAAAGAGACGGGTTGCTGCAGCCTGGATTCTATTAACGATGCGCGGACGCTTGCAGTGAATTCAGGTTTTCCGCATTTGATTCTCGATATCCGTGCGGAATTCGGTGAGCATATCATTAATAATTTCGTTGAAGAATATTTGGCAGGCCGCACACCGAATCCTTGCGTGCTTTGCAATACACATATCAAATGGGAAGCGTTGCTCAAACGCGCCGATCAATTGAATTGTGATTTTATCGCGACCGGGCATTATGCACAGGTGCGTGAAGAGAATGGCCGTTATGTTATTTCAAAAGGGCTGGATGAATCGAAAGATCAGTCGTATGTGCTTTGGGGACTTTCGCAGGAAAGCTTAAAGCGCACGATGTTTCCGCTCGGGAAATTCCGTAAAGCGGAGATCCGCGATATGGCGATGAAAGCCGGTTACGAAGAGCTCGCGAAAAAAAGTGAGAGCTACGAGATCTGTTTTATTCCGGACAATGATTACCGTGCGTTTTTAAAACATAAAGTTCCCGGTCTCGAAGCAAAAGTAGAAGGAGGGAATTTTGTTTTGCCCGATGGAAAAATCGTGGGAACACATCGCGGTTATCCATTCTACACCATCGGCCAGCGCAAAGGCCTGGAAATTGCTTTAGGCGAACCGATGTTTGTGATCCAGATTATTCCGGAAACAAACACCGTTGTCATCGGAACAAAATCGGAGCTCGACAAACAGGAAATGTTCATCCGCGATTATAATCTTTCGAAGTATGAAACACTTCCTGATAATTTTGTCGCGATAACTAAAATCCGTTACCACGATCCCGGCACACCGGCAACACTTACAATCGTTGACGGAAAAGTAAAAGCAACTTTCCATCGCCCCGTTGCAGGAGTTGCTCCCGGACAATCCGCGGTGTTTTTTGAAGGCGATGATCTTGTCGGCGGTGGATTTATCGCGCGGCCAGAAATGCCTGTGATTTCAAATGTAGCTGAGAAGACTTTCACCAATTAAGTTTTTTCATGGCAAATAACTGATGAAAAAAAATACCTCAAAAAAGATGCTGCTTTCTACACGGATATTCTTCGTGCTGACTGCCGCATTTTTTCTGATCAGCTCCTGCAAAAAAGATCAGGCAATTCCTGACACCGGTTATTCTTATTTTCCGGACAACATCGGACACTGGTGCATTTATGAAATTGATTCTACTATTTATGATGACTTCAATAACGACACGACTTATACCCGTTGCCAGGTAAAGGAAGTGCTGGAATCGTATTTCACAGATAACAGCGGCAGACGTGCAATTCGTGTTGAGCGTTATTATCGTCCGTATATTGATACTGTTCCTTACGCAAATCTTCCGTGGACACTTTCGCGTGTGTGGGCATTTGTGCGCACGCCTTCTGAAGCTGAAAAGGTTGAAGAAGATCAGCGTTTTATCCGGTTGGCGTTTGTTCCGCGGAAAGATAAAAAGTGGAACGGCAACGCGTACAATACGATCGGGGAGTGGAGCTATAAATATAAAAGCGTCGATGAACCTTATACGATCAACAGCATGACATTTGATTCTACGCTGAATGTGTTGCAGAAGGTGGATACTAATCTTCTGAATTATCGCATCTACAACGAACGTTACGCACGTCACATAGGAATGATTGAAAAAAACGTGATCGATGTTGCTGATGATGTGCTTGCGCCTTCTTCTGTTCTTACAAGAATTAACAGCGGCGTGATCTATCATGTGAAGCTTGTGGCCTGGGGAAATTAAAAATTATTGCAAAAACTGCTTATGAAGAAAATTTACTTTACCGCATTGATCGCTTTTTTCGCCCTTAATTTGTTCGGACAAACAAAATTCTGGGTGCAGTTTTCCAATAAAGGAAACAGTCCTTATACATTTGCAACGCCATCCGCTTATCTCGGCCCGCGCGCATTGGCCCGTCGCGCCGCGCACAGCATTCCGCTCGATTCACTTGATCTTCCTGTTACACCTGCGTATATCGCAGGAGTTGCCGCAGTTCCGAATGTTATTGTGCATTCACATTCGAAATGGCTGAATGGTGTAGTCATCATTACTACTGATACGAACGCGCTGAATACCATTGCAGCTTTGCCTTATGTAGTAACAGTGGATAATGCAGGATTGCGCCGTGGCGATACAACTTCTGATAAATTTAATGAAGCTGTTGAAGCGCTCACTCAAAACCGGCTGCGTTCCGGAAATGTTTCTTCAATGACGCTTGATTACGGGCAAGGCTACAACCAGATCAATATGCTTGGCGGTGTTTGCCTGCACAATGCAGATTACCGTGGACAAGGAATGCAGATCGCTGTGATCGATGCGGGATTTTATAATGCTGACCAGCTTCCGATCTTCGATACACTTTTTGACAACGGAAGAATTCTCGGCACATGGGATTTTGTAATGAACGAAGCTTCCGTTTACGAAGACAATTCGCATGGCACGATGGTGCTTTCCACGATGGGCGGAAATATGCCCGGGCAATTAGTAGGTACCGCGCCTGATGCAAGCTACTGGCTTCTGCGCAGTGAAGATGCTCCGACAGAAAATCTTGTAGAAGAATATTACTGGTCGACAGCTGCTGAATATGCAGACAGTGTCGGCGCTGATGTTATTAATTCTTCATTGGGCTACACCACATTCGATGATCCTTCCAACGATCACACCTACGCGGAGTTGGATGGAAATACAACACCATCTTCACGCGCGGCGAATTATGCAGCACGAAAAGGAATGGCGGTTGTAGTGAGCGCCGGAAATTCCGCTGGTGGTCCATGGTTTTACATCGGCGCGCCTGCTGATGCTGATTCTGCATTGACAGTTGCGGCAACAGATGCAGCCGGCATTGTTACATCATTCAGCTCACGTGGCTCGCTAACGTTGTTCGGTCATCAGAAGCCGGATGTAGGAGCACAGGGACAAAATTCCGTCATCTGCGATCCGTTTGGCACAGGAATTACCACGGGCAACGGAACATCATTCGCATCACCGATCATGTGCGGTTTAGTCACTTGCCTGTGGCAGGCGCATCCAACCTTTACAAACATGCAGATACTGGATGTTGTGCGCCAGAGTTCAACGCTGGCCGCCGCACCTGATTCATTGCTCGGCTACGGCCTTCCTGATTTCTGCGCCGCGAATTTATACCTGGGTGGAAATCCGTTACAGCTCGGTGATCAGGATGAATTATACAGCGTATCGCCGAATCCTTTTTCGGATAATCTTGATTTTTCTTTCTTCTCAATGGCGGATCAGAATCTCGAAGTGATTCTTTTTGATGTGCAAGGCAGGCAGCTTGTAGATCAATTAGTCTTTGCATCCGGCAATGCTGAAAATCATTATAAGCTCGGCGAGCTTTCAGCTGTAAGCCCAGGCGTATATTTCCTTCGCGTAAAAACAGAAGAAGGAAAATACTTTACTGTGAAAGTTGTTAAAGCACAGTAATAATTACCAATTACCAATTACCTGATTACCAATTACTAATGGGGATGATTACAGATTATCCCAAGGGGGACTCCTTCGGTGCAGGATTACAAGTGGGAATAATTACCAATTACCGAATTACCAATTGAATATGAAATTGGGGCATCAGGAAATTGGTCTGTGGTTTTTTTTATAGTGTGATCAAATGCTAACACCTTACACAACGCTATTATCAACACACTTTCCAGAGCCGTGAATTGGTAATTGGTAATCCGGTACTTGGTAATTATTTTACAGTCGCCAGATGACTAAAGGTCAATTAAGAAAAAGTCTTCTTTTGCACCTCGTCATCGTGTTTTTAATAAGTGCCTTCATTTCATTAAGCGCAGTTTATTTTATACTTCACAGAACAGCTGAAGACCGCGACACTCTTGTTACTTATTGTTCTCTTGTTTTATATATCCTCGCTTATTTTTCGATAAGCTCTTTAACCAGCTGTTTTGCGTTGAAAGAAACAATAAGGACCAATGCGTTTAAAACGCTGGTTTCTTTTTTCCTTCTTCCTTTAGTTGCGTTTGCCGGGCTCGTGATGTTTTTGTTCAGCCACAGTTTTGGTTACAATGGCTTCCTGATCCTGGTGATATACACTTTACCAACGTTACTTTTTTTTATGATGTACATCACACTTTTTTTCAGGTTCAGGGAGCTTACAAACAATTGACCAATGCCAATTACCGGATTTCAATTGGTAATTGGTAATCAGGTAATTGGTAATCACATTTTAAGTAATTATTTCTCCAATTTATCCATCGTTTGGTTTGCACCTTCAATCGCGCCGTATTCTTTTACGACGGTTTCAAACGTTTCAGCTGGTACTGAAGATCATCATGAATTTCGCGTTCGTTTTTTTGCCTGCATCTTCAAAATCAACGCTCACTTTAAATTTCTACTGCCCAACTTTAACACCTTCTCCCCATCTATTGAACCCCTTTGTTTCCGTCACTTCTTCCGGACAAGTTTCAGTTTCCAGCCTGATCTTATTCTTAATCACGCAACCACATTTTGCACATGATTTGTTTCCGGTACGATGGCCGGTTTCCAAAGTAATCTTTGACGAAGCTGTAATTTTTTGCAACACAAGCGTTGGCTCCACCAGGTACGGACAAGCCAGGCAGGCATCTTCCCGCTTTTTGATTACCTCTTTCGAAACGGTCGGAAAACCGGAAAGTCCCCATTGCAATAAAGCTTTTCCCGCTTTAGAAATTAATGTGCCGGCAGAAAGCTTTTGTTGTCTTTCCGGTGGATTATTTAAAAGATCATATAAATGTATCTGGCCGCGGTTCATTACTAACCGCTTTGCATAATCCGGATTTTCCAAAGCCGTGATCAGCACTTTTTCAGGAACGGCCATCTCAAGCCCCAATACATATCCAAAAGTGAGACATTTTGCAGCAAAAGTTTCTCCCTCGAGGTCTTCTGCAAATAAATTCTCCCCAGGTACAGACGGCGGTGGAGCGCTTACCTTATATTTTGTTTTTTTGATCTTCGACTTCCCAACAGAATGAAACAATGCGGCATTTGCCGATGATTGTGTAATGGTGCTGCTTCTTGCAGCCCCGCTTCCTTTATTACAATTGCACATATTTTGTTGATTACAAATGACCGGAATAAGTAAAGTAAGATCGGTAATTTACAGCATACGCGGAAATGTGAAATCTTTTTTTTACTTTTTGGAACATTTTCTTTACTGTCACTTTTACTGCCCATTATTTCGGGTTATCGTTTCGCTATCAATACGTTATAGTCGCTTCCGGGAAAAATTCAGGTGAACTTTCGCGATAATTTGTCCAGAAAAATGGCGGGCCGTATAGCGATATTTAACGGGTTAAAATAAAATTCCTATGAAAGATTTGACTTCCAAGAGTCGCCAGAATTTTTTTACGATCATCACGGTTGTAGGGTTGCTGGTCATTTTTTCATTTTACTTTTTCATTTACGTCCCGCGGCAGGAACAACGTTTACAACAAAATAATTTCAGGATATTGACGCGCATCGCCGGCAACGTGAAAGACCGCGTGGATGAATACAGGCAATATATCAACGACAGGGCGCGCATCTCTATATCATACGCTCCTTTACTTTATAAAATAAATCCTAAGGATACATCTGTATTTAAGAACGCTTACACAAAAGTTTTATCGCAATACTTTCTTGAAAGCCGCCCTGAGCTGGAGCTGATCTATTTCTGTCCGGTCAGCGCTGATCCTGATGCCGTATTAATACAAAATAAGCTCGATAATATTGTCAAGCCCTGGTTTCATTTTGTAAGAGATACCTGCAGCTTCGGAGGAGAACGTTTTGAATATGGATTTACTTTAAACACTGCCAGTATTGAAGTGTTGCTGCATGATGCCGCTTTTGAAAATTGTTTTTTGCAGCGTAACGGAAAAATAATCGCCGGACCCGGAACAGGTGTGCTGGCCGGGGAGCAAGATTCTTTGTTGGTGTCATCAAATGGTATTAAAACCGGGCGTGTGTTTTCGCAGGAAATTTCAGGCAGCACAAAAAAAGTTTTTGTCCAGCCATTCAGCTTGGGCAACGAAGAAAATTTTGTGTTGTACGGTTATATTGACCGCGACGATTATCAGAAGAAAACAAGGAATCTTTCTGCTACTATGATCCTGGTGATACTTCTTATACTGTTCCTGCTTGCGCTGAGCCTGCCGTTTGTGAAGCTTTTACTGATGAGCAGGAATGAGCGATTAGGAATTTCCGACGCGTTCTTTGCAGGAATTACAGTGATACTCGGCACCTCTGTGGTGGTGCTGATTTTGCTTGATGTGTACACGTATTTTATTCCTGCGAAAGAAACACGCATGCAGCAGCTGACCGGATTGTCAGAAGAAATCCATACAAATTTCCAGAAAGAGGTTTCAGCAATATGCCGGCAGCTCGATGTGTATGACTCGCTCATCTCTACAGACCAGTCGGGGATTTTTACGCAGAACATAGTTTCGTTGCGTGACCTGGCGGTAGTTGAAGAGAAGAGGAACAATAAAGTGCAGGTTCCTTTTCTGAAAGCCACTTCATTTCCTGCTCAGATCATAAGGCCGGTTTATTATGAAAACTTCACGCAGGTGTTCTGGGCCGATTCAATTGGAAATCAATTGTTCAAATGGTCGACAGGTCCTGCTACCACTCCTATGATCAGGCTGGATGAACGGGGTTATTTTAAAAATATTTTTCAGAATAAAGTCTGGACATTGCCCGGAAGCGATGCGAAAGAATTTTATCTCGAAGGAATTTACTCATGGACCACTGGCGAAAATATGGCGGTGATCGCAAAGAAAAGTAACCAGCGCGTCGTTATTTATTCCGGGCCTGATCAGAAGCCTGCAGAGACACAAACCAGTATGATCGCGATGATAACGGAGCTCAGCTCGGTTATGGATCCGATCCTTACTATGAGCAATGGTTATTGCATTATGGATAACGAGGGAAAAGTAATTTTTCATTCGGTGAAAAGTAAAAACCTGAATGAAAATTTCCTGGATGAGTGCAGTGCGAGTGAAGAAATGTTGTCGGCCATGTACAGCCGCGCTCCCGCCTTTATCAGCACCACTTACCAGGAAGGCAATTATAAAATGTACATCCGCCCGCTAAACAATCTGCCCTTTTATCTCGTTACGTTCCAGGATAATTTATATCCCGTTACCAGCAATACCGAAGTGCTTACACTCTCTGTGCTGCTTGTTGTGTTTTTCTTTTTGTTTATCTGCATCCAGGTGATCGTGCTGCATTTTATCACCGCAAAAGATCGTATGCTGAAAGGAAAAACGTTCAGCTTCGGATGGTTGTGGCCGCTGAAAGAAAAGAAGGCGGCATATCAGCATATCCTTGTTTTCCTTATTCCAGCATTTGTGCTGCTTATGTTTTTCCTGCGTAAAGCAGGACCTGTCGAAACGCTGTTAATGTTTTTCGCGTCATCCATTTTTATCTTCTCTTTTGTTTATTTAAAAATGGACCAGTTCAGGGAAGATGGTAGCCGTAAAAAAATAAAGGAATTTATTTCAACAGATAATATTCAGATACTTATCGCCGGATTGATGATGCTTGTTGTGTTGAATATCGTATCGTCATATCTTATTGATAATTCCATTCGCTTCTCCGGGTTCCAGGTAATTTTATGCACATTGTCTGTTGCACTCCTGTGGCTTAATATTCCTGTCCTGAAAACTTTTTCTTACCGCAGGTGTTATCTCGTGCTGCTTGTTGGAATTCTGATGCTGGTCAGCATCATTCCTACATTTGCTTTTTTCAGAATATCATTCGAAAAAGTTTCTGAGATACGGATACGTCACGCACAGCTTGAGCTTGCTGCTGAAATAAACCGCAAAAGTGACGGACTGAATAAATCCTATCATATCGGCGACAGCCTGCAGAAGGATATTTATTCCGGATCATTTTATCATACGAAAGTTTCGCGGTTAAAATCAAAAGGAATGGCTGGTAAAACCAATTCTGTATCTGCCGAAGAAGAGGTGTTCAGCAGAATTTCAGTATCGCTTACTCCCTCGTATAATGACGTAGTGAAGAAGGAGCACAATCTTGCTGCTGCTGCCCTCGACGGAAGCTGGAAATGGAAAAAAACAAAGTCTGATACCATGGAGCTGTATTATTTTGATCTGCAGCGCAGCGCTGTTCCAGGTGTTGATTCGTTGCTGATCAAATCAGTTATACCGGCTTACAAATTGCCATTACCATTCGGCGCACAAGGATTTGGAATCAGGGGAACTTTATTCTGGATCGTAATAGTTTTCAGCATGATCGGACTCTATGCCTTCATCCGCTTTTTTGTCCGCATTATCTTCACCACCGATTTTTTCCGTAATAATCTTTACCGCAAGTCGGCCATCACTTCACTCGATGGTTATTTTAATACGACAAATGTATTTCTTGTCGGTGCGCCGTTTTCCGGAAAAACCACCTGGCTCAAAAATAAATACATTACTGATAAACCAAAATGTCATATAAATCTCGGGTCAATCCGCACACTTGAAGATGTAACTAAACAGCTTGAAAAATGCACGGAAGCCAATATTATTGTGATCGATCATTTTGAATATGGCGTCAGGGATTTTGGAATTGTAGGAACGCGATTGCTGTTTTTTGAAGGATTGAAGCAGCTGGAGAATAAGCGGATACTTGTGGCGTCGAATATTCATCCGCGTTTATTTTTACGTGAATATCCTGAAGCGCCTGAAAAAAAGGAAGAGGAAAAAGATAAAAATGGCAGAACCGAAAGCCGGAGTTTTGATATTGATCGCTGGACGAGAATACTTGGGGGGTACCATAAAATTTATTTCCCGGCTTGTGGCATTATTGAAAAAGACGCAGATAAACCGGCGCAAGATGTCATTGACAGGGAGTGCAATAATTCGTATTTCCTTCGCGCGCAGAAAGAAGTCATTCGTGAAACATTGGGTAATGAACATTCGGATCACCAACTGACAGAGGAAGAGATTATTCTGCGTATTGAAAGCCTCGCGCATGTTTATTATAATTCCATCTGGGCTTCACTTTCTGAAGAAGAGCAGTATATTTTATACGATATTGCGCAGGATGGATTGGTGAACCTGAAAAACCGTGAAGTGCTCACGATGCTGCTGAATAAAGGTTTGCTGGTGTATGAAAACCGTTTCAGGATGATGAATGAAAGCTTCCGTAATTTTGTGTTGTCGGAAGTGAGCGCTGATGACGCGCTGGAGCTGGAGCGAAAAGTAAAAGAAACCGGTTCATGGAATTATTTCAGAACGCCGGTTGTCATTATACTGATCACGATTGCGCTGTTTATTTTCATTACGCAGGAAGAAACATTCAACAGCATCATCGCGTTCATCACAACATTCGCCGTCGCCATTCCGATTATTTTCCGTTTGCTCGGAATGATCACATCCATGAAAGGCGCGAAGGCAGGGTAAGCCGCAAGTCAATAATTACCTGAAGCTGTAAATGGAAACAGAAACGGATCCGAAGTATTGACTTTCATTACTTAGTATCCCTTTAAACTCTGTGATCCAGTAAGGAA
>JALYQL010000121.1 GCA_030855855.1 Bacteroidota bacterium
TAGAAGGTTATTGGGTGAGCGGGTATTTGCTTCATAATACGGAATTAAGCAGAAGTTTTGCCTCGGAAAATTCAAAAGGCCCTAAAGTTCAATTGTTGCGGTTGAAAAATGTGGTTAATGGATTTGCGGATACCTCTTATAGGATTCATGGAGATACGTTGCAATACAGAGTTGGAATTAGAAGATATTTTATGGAGGATAGGCTTATTGAGGAAGAGGAGTTTTATCCATTCAGAATACTATTTCATTCAAAGGATCGACTTGTTTTAATGGATGACGTTACACATGAAGAAACTACATTTTATAATCTGTTGTTAGTGCCAGTTAAACCTGATGCCTTTAATGAAATTACTTTTGAAGGAAAGGAATTAATAATAAATGATTCCATCACATCTTATGGCTCAATGGGGTGCACTGATGAAATCTATCTGCTTTTGAAAATGTTGACTAACGTCACCTGGAAAAATAGTTTAGATACAATTGTTAGCCGAATTGATTGGCGAAACGCAATTTTTGTCAGGGAATCAACTAATCGAATGAGTCAAATTGGAAAGTGGGATTCCGATAGTTTAATTATCGAAATGTTAATCCCCGTGCCCGGCAGTTATATGCAAATCACAACACCAAAACATTTAGGAAGTTGGCACTTTTCAAGCCAAAATCTATCAGATCCCGCACTTTCTGTTTTGTTTTCTGAGTTACTTACCTTTAGGGCATATTGCTACAAGCACAATTTATTCTATATGATAAGGAAGATTTAGCACGTCCTGAATTTTAGACATAAATGTTTCAAAAGATTCTAATCCATTCTTCCATCAGCCCAATCGCTGAAATTCCTTGTGTGTTTGTAAATGTAATATTATAGTTATGTGGCTATCTTTGTCACTCAATAATTTTACACGATATGTTCGATCACAGCAAATACGGATTCGGGACAAACGCAATTCACGCAGGACAAGAACCTGATCCATCAACAGGCGCTATCATGACGCCGATCTACCAGACTTCTACTTATGTGCAGGAATCTCCCGGCACGAATAAAGGATACGGTTACGCGCGCGGGAAAAATCCAACACGCGTAGCGCTCGAAGGTTGTCTCGCTGCATTGGAAGGCGCGAAGTATGGCTTGTGCTTCAGCTCCGGAATGGGCTCGATGGATGCGGTGATCAAATTGCTTCGCCCCGGGGATGAAGTGATTACCGGCGATGATCTCTATGGCGGATCGTATCGCATGTTCACAAAAGTGTTTGCGAATTATGGAATCAAATTTCATTTCATAAACATGACGGATGCTTCGAATATCCGCAAGTATGTGAATGCAAATACAAAATTGCTTTGGGTCGAAACGCCGACAAATCCGACCATGCAGATCATTGATCTCGCAGCCTGTGCGGAAATCGCTAAAGAGCATAAAATAATTTTCGCCGTCGATAATACATTTGCTTCGCCGTATTTACAGAACCCGCTTGCATTGGGCGCTGATATTGTCATGCATTCGGTTACAAAATATCTCGGCGGACACAGTGATGTAGTAATGGGCGCGTTGCTGCTCAACGACAAAACCCTTTACGAGCAGCTTTATTTTATTCTCAACAGCTGCGGAGCAAATCCCGGACCGATGGATTCTTTCCTTGTGCTGCGCGGATTAAAAACACTGCACATCCGCATGGAGCGTCATTGTTTTAATGGAAAAAAAGTCGCGGAATTTCTGAAAGGCCATCCGAAGATTGAAAAAATTTACTGGCCCGGATTTACAGATCACCCGAATCATGAAATTGCGAAAAAACAAATGCGTGATTTCGGTGGAATGATTTCCATCGTTTTAAAAAACGCAGACCTGAAAGAAACCTTCCGCATCGCTTCTTCTTTTAAAGTATTTTCGCTGGCAGAATCATTGGGCGGTGTAGAATCGCTCATCAATCATCCTGCGACTATGACGCACGCTTCCATTCCGAAAGAAGAGCGTGAAAGAGTAGGAGTGGTGGATAACCTGCTTCGCCTCAGCGTCGGCATTGAAGACATTGAAGATCTTCTTGGCGATCTGGAGCAAGCGCTGAGTTAGATAATTAATCTGTTTGTCGCCTTCGATACGTTTCGCTGGATAATTGTTCGCTTGCATAACTTTTGCAAAGCGAACCTACTCAGTCTGACAAGAGAGAAATTTCTTCTTGTCAGACTGAGTAGCAAAGCGTATCGAAGGCGACAAACAACGTAATGCATTGAAGCAAGCTACGCTGCCTCCCGGGAAATATGCTTGTGCTTCGCCAGGGCTGGCATGTAGTATGTAATGACCGAGCGCCCTGATGCAATTATTAATCTGCACATTATTAATTCTTAATTCCCATCCATGAATTACTACTTCATCACCGGCACCTCCCGCGGCCTCGGAAAATCAATTGCGCAACAGCTCTTGCTTGATCCGAAAAATCATGTATTCGGATTTTCGCGTACGAATACTATTTCGCATGAACGGTTTTCTTTTCAGCAGATGGATTTTTCTGACACTGCTGCTGTGGGCAAATGGGACTTCCCGCTTTTGGCTGATGCAGAAAAAATATGTCTCGTGAATAATGCGGGTGCGATCGGGGCTGTAAAACATGTGGGCCAACTGCATTCAGCGGAAATTACAAGCGCCATAAATGTGAATCTTGTTGCGCCGGCACTCCTGGCAAATTCTTTTTTAAGAGCCTATTCTTCACTTCCAGCGAAGCAGGTGATCATTAATGTAAGCTCTGGCGCGGGTAAAAATCCGAGCGATGGCTGGAGCGCGTATTGCGCGACAAAAGCCGGTCTCGATATGTTCACCAGAACAGTCGCCGAAGAGCTGAAAATAGACGGTAAAACGCATATTTTCACCTTTAGCGTAGCACCGGGACTTGTAGACTCAGCTATGCAGGATCACATCCGCACCATCACTGCAGTAGATTTCAGCAGGATTCAGGCGTTTATTGATTATAAGAACAATGGTCAGTTGGCTCATCCTGACTTGGTAGCGGAAAAATATTTAGCTATCTTAGAGCTTCCTGAAAAATTCAAGGATGTTCTCTTCTCTGTGAAAGACATCTGAGTTGTATCACACCAATACTCAAGTACACCAAATGAAACAGAAATTTAAACTGCTGGCCGCGGCTTTATTCGCAGGCTCAATTTTATTTGCACAGGATGTAGCTGTAGGACCCGATGGATTTAAGCATTGCGGTACCGACGTGCAGATGCAAAAAGTTTTTGCGGAACATCCCGAACTCAAAGCTGAATACGAAGCACGCGAAGTGGCTCTGGCAGCGCAGGACAAGATTGATTTCCGTAACGGCTATGGCGCTGCTGAACGTAATGGCGGCAATCCTTCTGCCCAGACAGGCGGTCCTCCACAATATATTATCCCAATCGTTTTTCATATCATCCACGATTACGGCTCCGAGAATATTTCCGACGCGCAGGTAATTGACGCTGTCCGCATTCTGAATGAAGATTTCAGAAAGAACAACGCCGATACAACATTAATTGTTCCGGGTTTTGTAGGTATTTCAAGTGATGCTAAGATCGAATTCCGCCTGGCGAATATTGACCCGAACGGAAACTGCACAAATGGAATTGACCGTTTTGCATCAGTCGAAACCTATGTAGGCGATGATGGCTCAAAGCTGAATTACTGGCCGCGCAATAAATATCTTAATGTGTGGGTAGTGAAAAATATTACAAGCGGCGCCGCAGGTTATGCTTATTTGCCCGGCACTGCTCCAAGCGCTGCAACAGACGGAATTATTATTCTTTCTACTTATGTAGGCAGCATCGGTTCCGGAAATACTTCAACGAGTCGTGCGCTCACACATGAAGTCGGACACTTTCTGAATCTGCGTCACGTTTGGGGAAATACAAATAATCCCGGCATTGCGTGTGGTGATGATGCAGTAAGCGATACACCTGATACCGAAGGCTGGACAACCTGCAACCTTACCAATAACGATGTATGTAATCCGGGTACTGATGAGAATGTTCAGAATTTCATGGAATATTCTTACTGCACACGAATGTACACTACAGGGCAAAAGACACGCATGCAGGCTGCGCTCAATGCTTCAAGCGGGCAACGTAATTCTTTACCTACTGCCTCAAACCTTACGGCAACAGGTGTGAATAATTCACCGCCGAACGTATGCGCACCAATATCTCAGTTTAACCCGGTGGATAAGATTTTCTGCTGCGTGGGCGCAAGCGTCACATTTACAAGCGCTGCCTATAACGGCCAGCCGAATTCCTGGAACTGGAGCTTCCCCGGCGGAACACCAGCCACTTCTACCGATTCAGTGCCTGTTATTCAATACAATACTCCCGGAATTTACGCGGTGACACTCACCGTTTCCAATTCTGCAGGTTCCAATACATTGACACGTACAGGACATGTGCGGGTTTCTTCCACTACAGCTACTTATAGTAACTGGCAATATGTGGAAGGAATAGAAAATGCCACAACCTTCAGCGCTGACTATACCATCATCAATCCGCAAGGGAATGGCTGGACACGTGTAACAACAGCGGCTGCAACAGGCTCTGCTTCTGTAAAGCTTACCAACACTTCATCAATGGGCGGCACATCGGATGAATTTGTAACTCCGACCATTGATATGACAGCGATCACAAACCCGGTGTTCACTTTTAAAGTGGCTCAACGCCAGCGCACATCCACAACCACCGACCGTCTGCGTGTTTACACTTCTATCAATTGCGGACAGACATGGATACAGCGTTTTTCTAAAGTAGGAACAGCGCTTGCGACCGGTGCAGTAACAACTTCAAGCACATGGGTTCCTGCATCGTCGGAATGGAGAACAGAAACTGTAAATCTTTCAGCTGTTGTAAACAGTCCCAACCTGCGTATCAAATTCACTTTTGAAAGCGATGGCGGTAACAGCATTTACATTGATGATATAAATATCGTGGGAGTGAATGGAATTGACGCACCTGACGCGGGCATCCAGCATTTTGAAGTGTACCCGAATCCGATCCAGGACAATTCACTTGTTTCCTTCTCGCTCGATGAGTCGCAGCATATAGCATTGCAGCTTTTCGACATGAGCGGAAGATTAGTGATGGATATGTATAACGGAGAGCTTAGCGCAGGAGTACACCAGTTTCCTGTGCAGACTGCTGAAAAGCTCAGCAGCGGTTTATATTTCGTGCGACTGACAACAGCAGAAGGAAGAATGGTGACGCAGAAGCTGATTGCGCAGTAGACAATTCAAAATTCAAGATTCAAAAATTAAAAGGTCGCTGATTAATTTCAGCGACCTTTTAATTTTGCAAAAACATATAAGATTTTGAATATTGAATCTTTGAATATTGAATCTGATTTTTTTACTTCGATTTAAATCCAACCAAAACAGAAACACATCCTGTCATTGTTCCGTTGCCTGTTTCATTCTTCCCGATATTCACTTCAACTTTCAGGTCGGTAGTGGTCTTCACTTTAAAATCCCACACGTCGGTATTGTTATGCGCTTTGCTGTCGAAGATTATTTTTCCGTTCATATCGCTTACAACAAAAGAAACATTCTCCAGCGTTTCTTCCGCGCAGACTAAAATTCTGTAATCCTGTCCGGAATAAAAAGTAAGGGTGCTTTCCATTTTGCCGCCTTCTTTTAAAGAGAGTGTGTTCATTTGCCCGTTATGGATGAACGGAGAAATTTTCGGCACACATTTTTTTCTGACCCAGGTCTTGCTGCATTGTGCTGCAACATCTCCTGCGAGGGCAAGCGAAAAAACCGTCGCGAGCAAAACTGCCCGCCTTTTGAAATTCTTAGTAATGTTGAGACGCATAGTAATGGGGTATTTAGCACTCCTTTTCAGAAAACGTGCCAAACATCTTGTACGATGCAGAAATAGTAAAGTTTCAGTTACGGTTAATGATCCCGTTTCTGATAGCGCTCACCTGGTTGAGGATGTTGTTGAATTCCAGTGCGTTCAGGCTAAGTGGCGGGATGGAACTATCATCACCGATTGTTGTAACTCCAGTAGCCGGATCAGTTGTGGTGGAAGGCGATCTGTTGCTGGCCGGCGGAAGCGCATCATAAAGCACCTTCAGCTTTTTTAATTCAGCAAGGACCGGTGTAATGTCTGCATGATTTTGTTTGTCGAGCAATACAATGAGCTTATCAAGTGAAGAGCGTTGTTCGGCGATGCGAATGCGTATTTCATTGCTGTTTGTTTCTTCCGCGACCTTGCACGCAAGATATAATCCTTCGATCCATCCACCTGCGATCATCAGCGCGGAAGCATGTGCCTGGTGATTTTCATGCAGCAAAGCATCGCAGTCCCAATAGGTATCGGTAATGATGCTCAGCACGCTGTCGCGGTTATTCATATTCGCTTCCATGCGTTTACTGCGCTCCATATTGAACGCCGGAGAAACATGTAACGCGTCGGCAATCTTTCCGGTGCAATCCATGTAGAGCATCGTTTCAGCGTGCTGATCAAATATTCCGGCAAAGGCGAGATCTGTTCCGTATATGCCAAGATTGAGGGCCTTTGCCGCCGTGGTGGAATAGCGGGAAGCGTTTTGCGGAGGACTCAGCAGATCTGCATTGTATTTTGCCCCGGCGTCTTTTAATAAGCCCGCGGTTTCGATCGGCGATGGAACGTAAACGAAAACATTTTCAGCAGAAATCACATCCTGGTTAACATCAATAGTTGAAGAGTCA
Organism: Bacteroidota bacterium; assembly: GCA_030855855.1. Taxonomy (GTDB): domain Bacteria; phylum Bacteroidota; class Bacteroidia; order Palsa-965; family Palsa-965. Next base: position 6,696 of record JALYQL010000121.1, read on the forward strand.
TCGGGATTTGCAGCAGGGTCTTCATTTGTATCAGAACAGCTGAGCAGCAAACCGCAAATTAATGCGGGAAAAATGAATCGGGGGGGGAAGCGTTTTTGCATAATAGTCGGGGGTCGGCAAATATACTCTTCTCTAACGAAATGAGTCAGGTTTTGGGTACAGCTCTTTGGGAATACTTCTCAACAACAAGCCAATCCTGTTCAGGCTTTTTCACTAACATTAGGCTGTTTTTCGCATGAACACACATTTTCAAACTTCAGATATCCTTTTTTTTGTCGCCGGATTCGTGCCGGTTGTCGGAAGCTGCCTGCTTTTTATACAAGGAAAAGTAAAGCCAGCTTTGTTTATGCTGATTGCCGGAGGATTTGCACTCCGCCTATGGATGGCTTTTATTGATCCTTACATTAATTTATGGGATGAGCAATTCCACGCGATGGTTGCGAAAAATATGATGGAAGCGCCTTTTCATCCTATGTTATACGCGCATCCCGCTGTTGGATTCCAACCTTCAGAATGGTGGATAAATCAGACATGGGTTCACAAGCCACCACTTTTTCTCTGGCAGATTGCAGCGGCGATGAAAATTTTTGGCACCCACTATTGGGTCGTGAGAATTCCTTCTGTTGTGCTCACTACATTATGCATTCCTGTACTCTTCAGGATGGGAAAATTACTTTCAGGAGAATCGACGGGTTATTTTTCTGCACTCCTTTTTGCAATAATGAATGTACAGGTAAATATTGTTTCCGGTTATTTAAATACAGATCATAACGATGTGGTGTTTATGTGTTATGTACTCTTCAGCTTTTGGGCATGGATAGAATTAATGCAAAGCACCACTGCACGATGGAAATGGCTAGTGCTCACTGGTATTTTTTCGGGAATGGCCATTCTTGTAAAATGGTTACCGGGCCTGCTCGTTTATGGCGCATGGTTTATAGCGCTGATAACAGATAGAAATACACGCACTTCTATGAAAGAGTGGTTGCAAATAGGAATTGCTTTTGTTGTAACGACTCTTGTCGCTGCGCCATGGTTTGTATTTATCGCGGTGAAATATCCTGCTGAAACCAAAGCAACCTTCAGCCTGCAGAACGATCATCTTACAAAGTCGCTTGACCACGACGGGCCTTGGTGGTATCATTTTCAACTGTTACAGGAAGATTATGGCTGGTGGTTTGTGGTAATGTTGCCGCTCTGCCTGTTCTTTTTTATTAAGCAAAAGAATAAACGTGCAATTCGTTTCGGGATTTTAGCAGCCATCATTTTTGTGTATGCATTTTACAGCTTCGTCTCCACACGTATGCCTTTGTTCTGCCTGTTGGTAAGCCCATTGCTGTATGTTGTAATTGCAGAACCTATTGGCCGATTTAAATTTTTTCAATGGACATCAAAAATTCACATCAATAAATTTTTACGTCCGCTGCCATTTATCCTGTTACCGTTACTCGCTTTTTTAATTTTAAATATAGGCAGGATCGAACATTTTCATACCGACCGGAATGTTGGAAATGTCTACCGGCCTGCGCGGATTGAAAATAAAAGATGGTTTGAAGCCGCTGCTGGTTCACTGCGATCACCGGACATTATTATTTTTAATTGTGGTGGCTATGGAAATGGCGTGGCCTGCATGTTTTACACCGGCAATACCGCGTATAGCTTTATTCCAACGCCGCAGCAATACCAAATGTTGAAAAGCAGTGGTGCGCAAATGGCAATATTTGATGATACGCCGCTGCCGGAGTACATCGCGGCAGACAGCACCATCATTAAATTACATTATACGCTGGTGCGAAATGGTTTCTGATTTTTAATGCGCCTCTAACCACGTTTTTCCTGTGCCAATGCCCACTTCGATCGGAACTTCGAGCTTCAACGCGTCCACCATCGCTTTTTCAATTACAGGTTTTACTTTTTCCACTTCATCGAGTGGAACATCGAAAACCAATTCATCGTGAACCTGCAAAAGCAACTTTGTGCGGAAATTATTCTGCAGTAACGCAGCCTGCACATTGATCATCGCCACTTTTATCATGTCGGCTGCCGTGCCTTGTATCGGTGCGTTGATTGCGTTTCGTTCGGCAAATCCACGCACTACTCCGTTTGTGCTGGTAATGTCGCGCAAATATCTTCTTCTGCCAAGCAACGTCTGCACATAACCGTATTCGCGTGCAAAGTTGATCGTGTCGTCCATGTATTTTTTTACCCCGGAAAATTCACGGAAATAATTATCAATTAATTCTTTTGCTTCACCTCTTGAGATGCTGAGGTTTTCGGCAAGACCGAATGCGCTTTGGCCATAAATAATTCCAAAATTGACGCTCTTTGCTTTGTAACGCATTTCTTTCGTCACTTCAGTTTCCGGAATGTTATAAACACGTGCGGCAGTGGCCGTATGAATATCTTTTCCGTCGCGGAAAGCATCACACATATTTTTATCACCACAGATCGAAGCGACAATGCGAAGCTCTATCTGTGAATAATCGGCGCTCATCAGCACATGATTTTCATCACGCGCAACAAAGGCTTTCCTGATCTCTCTTCCTCTTTCTGAGCGCACAGGAATGTTTTGAAGATTCGGATTATCGGAGCTGAGACGGCCGGTGGCGGCAACAACCTGGTTGTAGGAAGTGTGAATGCGCCCGGTTTGTTCATTCACCATTTGAGGAAGCGTATCGATGTAGGTGTTTTTCAATTTCACCATTTCGCGATACTCAAGAATTTTCTCAATGATCGGGTGCTTCTTGATGAGCTTCTGCAAAATATCTTCTCCGGTGGCGTATTGTCCTGTTTTTGTTTTCTTCGGCTTCTCTGCTATTTTAAGCACTTCGAATAAAATATCGCCGACTTGTTTTGGTGAAGAAATATTGAAAGGTGTCCCTGCTAATTTCTGGATCTCGTCATCAATAGTGATGATCTCGGTTTCCAGCTGTGCAGAATATTTTTTCAACGTCGCCGAATCGATTGCGATTCCTTCGCGTTCCATGGCTGCAAGCACAGGCACAAGCGGCATTTCTACTTCATCAAAAAGTTTCTGTGCGTTGGCGTCTTTTAATTGCGGGGCAAATACTTCCATCAATTGCCATGTGATGTCGGCGTCTTCAGCTGCATAGGCTGAAATTTTTTCCACAGGAACATCGCGCATGGAAATCTGGTTTTTTCCTTTTTTACCAATGAGCGTTTCTATGCTCACCGGCGAATAATTCAAATAGGTTTCTGCCAGCACATCCATTCCGTGACGCATATCAGGATTCAATAAATAATGTGCGATCATGGTATCGAACATGGTGCCTTTGATCTCTACGCCGTATTTTTTTAGAACGTTCAGGTCATATTTAATGTTCTGGCCGATCTTCACAATGGATTCATTCGCGAAAAGCATTTTGAATTCATCGACGATCTTTTGCGCTTCTGACTGTTCGGCGGGAACGGGAACATACCATCCTTCTTTGCTTTTCCAGCTGAAAGAAAATCCGACAAGCTCCGCAGTGAGCGTATTCAGGCCGGTGGTTTCTGTGTCAAAACAAAACTGCTTCAGCGAGGAAAGTGTTTCAATTAATTCTTTTCTTTTTTCAAATGTATCCGCGAGAAAATAAGTGTGCGGAACATTTTCAATAGTCTGGTAAACGGGAGCATCTTCTTTTAACTCCTCATCCGCAGCTCCGCCGGTATTACCGAAAATATCTATTTGCCCGGATTTTGTTTTTTTCGAAGCGCCTTCTTCACCATTTGTATTTTCCGGTAATGTGTCTGCAGATAATTCTTCACCGAGAAGCGTTGCTGCAAGGCGGCGGAATTCCAGCTCGGCAAAAAGCACTTTTACTTTTTCACGATCAATCTCCTTATATCTTAACTGTTCCTCATCGAATAAAAGAGGTACATCACAGACAATTGTCGCAAGGCGTTTGGATTGAATGGCAAGCTCCCTGTTGGTTTCTACTTTCTCTTTGATCTTATCTTTTAACGTAGCAGTATTTTCCAGCAGCTTTTCCAGCGAGCCAAATTCCTTCACCCATTTGATAGCTGTTTTTTCTCCAACACCGGGAATGCCGGGAATATTATCGGAAGCATCGCCCATGAGCCCGAGTATATCTATGAGCTGACCGACATTTTCAATTTCCCATCTTTTACAAACTTCAGCGACCCCCATAATTTCGACACCATTGCCAAGCCGCGAGGGTTTATAAATAAATATTTTTTCAGAAACCAGCTGGCCAAAATCTTTATCCGGTGTCATCATGTAGGTGGTGAAATCATTTTTCTCCGCCATTTTCGCAAGAGTTCCGATTACATCATCTGCTTCAAATCCATCCGATTCGACCGCTGCAATATTTAAGGCGTCAAGCAATTTATAGATGTAGGGAATGGCCTTGCTCAGATCTTCAGGCATTGCTTCGCGTTGCGCTTTATACGCTTCAAACTCGATATGGCGGTGAGTAGGCGCGCTGGTATCGAAAACCACGGCAATGTGTGAAGGCTTTTCTTTCTTGAGCACTTCCAGCAACGTATTGGTAAAGCCCAGCACCGCTGATGTATTCAGGCCTTTTGAATTGATGCGTGGACTCTTGCTGAACGCAAAATGAGCGCGGTATATAAGTGCAAAAGCGTCGAGGAGAAAAAGCTTTTTTGTCATTGGGAGGCTGCCTTTTTTTGGCGGGAAACGAAGTTAACAAAAAGAGATCGGGTAATTTAATAATCTGGTAAGTTGATAATTTAATTCCCCAATTACCAGATTATTAAATTACCAGATGCACTGAATACCGAACGGCCAATACATTGCTGCATCGGCCGTTGGCGGAAACTACTACTAAAAGGGAATCTTACCGGGAACCCTGAAGGGAACCGTTTTGTTTTTCGTACCAGGTATTGTATTCATCACAAACCTGTTTCATTTCTGCAATTACATATTTTTTGTCGTCACCCTGAACGCGTGTAACGAGCTCTGTATTATCTGACATTAATTCGGCAACTGTTTTTTTAAATTTGCCTGATTTTGCTTTTTGCAATTCCGCGCCGTTCTTCTCGATGTAATATTCTGATTCGACGATAAGATCGGGGCCTCTTTGCAATTCATACTGCCATTCGAAAAGATTAACCTGGCCGGAAGAAATTACTTTTACAAATTGCATTTCTCCGTCAATTTTCCGTGCTACAAATTGTGTGGATCCAAAACCATATTCCTTTACCTGTTCAGGCTTGTAGGTTTTTGTGGTTTCGCCTTGCTTTAATGCTACTTTTTGAAAAAGCGGAAGCTCTTTATTGGTATTAATGCGAATATCACCTTTTACTGAGTCGCCGGAGATCAATACCACATACCCGCTTTTATAAACTGTTTCAGCATGAACGGAAGAAAACGTTCCGGCAGAAAAAAGAAGGAATAAAGAGAAAAGTTTTTTCATGGTATTTTCTTCGTTATACGAATGGGTTATAGAATTTGTTTTTTGAAGAGCCCCAAAGAAAACCCATAATGACCTGAAAAGAAAGCGCATGTGAATATCTATGCCCAAATGTTGAAAAGTCTGAAAGTTGTTGAAAACCTAAACGGGTACGAAAAACGAAATAAGGGCGAAAAGTGCGAAATACGAAATGACACAAAATACCTGATCTATTGAAATGTTTTCGCAACTTTTCGGAGCAGTTTCGTTTTTCGTATCCTCCTACAACTCATTATAAATCACATCCACCAGCACTTCTCCAACTGTTTTCAGCGTCGTGGCGTCGATAATGTCCATGTTATCCTTTGTGGTGTGATGCCATGATGGATAGCCGAAATTCTGCACATCGTAATGCACGATGTCGATGGTCGGGATGCGCGCGATCTGGTTCACATATAAATGATCGTCGATCGTCTGACCTATTTCCCGGTTGATAAAAACATTGCCGTAGCCTAAACGCGCTGCAGAAGCCCAGACTTTATCCACTACGTTTTTGGCGAAATAATAACCGGTTCCTTCTTTCGGGAATGTTGCATTTTTTCCCCCCACCATATCGAGCAGAATTCCATAACGTGCTGTGTAGCCCGGCTCAAGGTTCTGCGCCCAGTATTGTGTTCCGAGGCACCAGGTATCCGCGCTTTCTCCGCCGTTCAATCCGCCGTCTTCCGTATCGGAGAATAAAAAATCAACACCGATATTCGGATCTTGTTGCTGGAGAATCCGTGCGAGCTCCAGTAAAACTCCTGCGCCGCTTGCGCCATCGCTTGCGCCATCAAATGGTTTTTTGCGAAGCGTAGTATCCGGATCATCATCAGCAAATACGCGCGTGTCCCAATGCGCGAGCAACAAAATGCGCTCCTTGCGTTCAGGATGAAATTGCGCGAAAATATTCATGATCGGAACCATTCTGCCGTCGATGGCGGTCCTGCCGGAAGTGAGCTGGGGTTTTACGGTCAGCCCGTATGATTTTAATTTGGCAAGAAAATATTCATAACATTTCGTGTGCGCTTCTGTATCCGGAATACGCGGACCGAAATCGACCTGCGTTTTTACAAATGCATATGCAGAATCTCCATTGAACGCGGGGCCTTTTACAATTGGTTTGGGTGGAGTAGTATCCACGACGGTGGTGTCGGTAGTTGGGCCGCAGCTTGCAAAAACAAATGCGGTGAAAAAAGACAGGAAGAATATTTTTTTCATGATACAATCAGTAGCCTTTGAAATTTATTTTTTGCATTGGATTTCTGAGAAAGTTACGATTTGATTTCCCAGCCTGTTCCTTCTTTTCCATCTTTTAACACGATATGCAGCTTTGCCAATTCATCACGCACAAGATCTGAAGTAGCGAAATCTTTTTTTGCCCGCGCATCCGCCCGCATTTTGATGATCAGCTGCATCAAACCGTCTGTAACTTCTCCCGCGCTCTCCATCACATCGTCTTTTAATCCGAGAATATCCTGCACGTAAATTTTTAGCAACGATTTTAATGCTTCAATGTCGTTTGCAGTCAATCTTTCTTTTTCGTCATTAACAGAATTGATGATGCGCACCGCGTCGAATAATTGCGCGACTAATACGGGCGTATTAAAATCATCGTTCATCGCATCTTCGCAACGTGTTTTTAATGCCGCAACATCGTAAGAAGATTTCTCCGATGGTTTAAGTTTTTCAAGCAATCGCAACGCTTCCATTAATTTGCGGAATCCTTTTTCTGACGCTGTTACAGCTTCGTTTGAAAAATCAAGCGTGCTGGAATAATGTGTCTGCATCATAAAGAAGCGGAACGTCATCGGCGAATAACCTTTCTCGAGCACAGGATGTTTTCCTCCCAGCTTTGCCTGCGAGGGAGTAGCGCCGGGCGAATCAGTTGCCAATGCTCTTCCGGTAAAAAGTTCTACCGGTAAAAAAGAATTGTTCAGCGACTTCGACATTTTCTGGCCATTCACCGTAAGCATGTTGGTGTGGATCCAGAATTTCACAGGCGCTTGTCCGCAGCAGCCAACATTCTGCGCAATTTCATTGGTATGGTGTGTGGGAATAAGATCCATTCCTCCACCATGAATATCGAATGTTTCGCCTAAATATTTTTTGCTCATTGCGGAACATTCAATATGCCAGCCCGGAAAACCTTCGCCCCACGGAGAATTCCAGCGCATGATGTGTTCGGGTTTTGCTTTTTTCCATAACGCAAAATCAAACGGTCCGCGTTTTTCATCTTGTCCATCGAGATCACGCGTATTCGTTCCCTGGTCTTCGAGGATGCGACCGGAAAGAATGCCGTAATTATTTTTCTCCGCGAATTTTTCTACATCAAAATAAACTGTTCCGTCAACGACATAAGCTAAATCACGCTTCAGAATTTCTTCGGTCATTTCAATCTGCTCGAGAATATGTCCTGTAGCAGATGGTTCAATGCTTGGCGGCAGCGCGTTGAACATCGACATCACTTCATGAAAGCCGAATGTATAACGCTGCACAATTTCCATGGGCTCCAGCTTTTCCATGCGAGCTTTTTTAGCGATGCGATCTTCACCTTCGCCCGCCACTTCATCCACAAGATGCCCGACATCCGTGATATTACGCACATAACGCACTTTATACCCAAGATGCGTGAGGTAACGAAAGATCATGTCGAATGAAATGAACGTGCGGCAATTTCCTAAATGCACATCGCTGTAAACGGTAGGACCACAAACGTACATTCCCACAAAAGGAGCATCAATCGGCTTGAAGAGTTCTTTCTTACGTGAAAGTGTATTGGTAATATGAAGCTGGGACATAAGGCAAAATTACCAATTACCGGATTACCGATTACCAATTACCAATTACCAATTAAGAATGTTTTCGGGATTTTGGAAAACGGGCGGCTTTAGCCAAACTACACCCAGCTTCACAACACCCACACAACACCCAAACCTCCTCACACAAAAAAAACGTCCCACCAATAAAGGCAGGACGTTCCGGGAAATTATCTACAATGCTATTTGTTTGCATCAGCCGGAATCGGAGCATCTCCTACATACTTTCCGGATTTATACATTTTGATCTGGATCAGCATTCCGTTATTATCGTAAATTCTGCATTCACCGTCAACAAGCTTTTTAAGGTGGAAAGTTCCTTTTTGAGTGATCTGTCCGTTACGATAAAGCGTGTGAAAACCTTCACCTGTAAATTCTCCGCTCGGCGGCCTTTCTGAAGCAGTTGCAACAGGCGGCTTTTCAGCAGCATTTACTGTAGGATCTTCCGGCGCTTTTTCAATGGTTGCGGTGGTGGCGAATTCTTTTGTTTTGGACGGATCAATCACTCCGCCATTATAATACGTTTCACGGATCAATTTTCCGTTGGCGTCGTATTCCTTTTTCCAGCCTTCTTCTTTGCCGGCTTTCAGGTTTACTTCGATCGCAAGCGTGCCATTCGGGTTTTTATAGACCTGTTTACCGTCGCGCTGACCGATTGCGTTGTAAGTGAACGATTGACGTTCAGTACCGTCTTCATAATACAAATGATATTCACCAACCCAGCGAACACCAACCCAATTTCCTTCTTCAGCTTTCGTTCCATTTTCATTGTATTTAATTGCGTGTCCGTTTGGACGGTTATTGACAAATGTGAATTCACTTTTATTTTTTCCGCTTGGGTAATATTGTTTCCAGATTCCGGTTTTCTGACTGTCCTTATAATTTCCCTCTTCCACTTTCGCTTCATCTGAATAACTTTTATCGTTCTGCATTTTGCCGCGGATAACCCAATGCCCCTGGCGCTTTCCGTCCGGACCAGTATAATTCTCAGTAGCCGGGTCCTGGCTGAACGCCGGCGCGACAACACAAAGCATGAGAAAGATCAGGAAAGTAGCTTTTTTCATTCGAGAGCAGTGTTAGTGCGCTTTATATTTAACGAATCGGTTATAATAAAGTTACGAATTAACGGTAGCGAACCGGAAAATTTGGACGAGCATGGGTTTTGGCAAGACGAAAGCAAAAAAGTCTCCCATTAAGGAGACTTTTACCCGGTTTTAACCGAAAATGAGGTTAATTCTACTTGTTTGCGTCGGCAGGGAGGGGCCCGTCGCCAACATATTTTCCTTCTTTGTAAAGTTTTATCTGGCGCAACAATCCGTTGTTGTCATAGATGCGCTCTTCGCCATTGATCAGCTTCTTGGAATGGAATGTTCCTTTCATTGTGATCTGTCCGTTTTTGTAGAGGATCCAATCGCCTTCACCGTTAAAGGTTCCTTTGTTAGGCTTGAAATTCGGATCGGAGACCACTTTCGATTCCTGTTTCGGTCCTGTTTCTTCCGGAGCTTTATCAGGTTTTGCAGTATCGTAAACTTTTGTTTTAGCAGGATCAATCACTCCTTCGGCGAAAAATGTCTCGCGGATGAGGTTTCCGTTATCGTCGTATTCTTTTTTCCAGCCCTGCTCTTTTCCGCCTTTCATATCGACAGTGATCGCTACTTTTCCGTTCGGGTGGAAATAACTCTGTGTGCCGTCGCGCTGGCCTAACTGGCTGTAATTGAAAGACTGGCGTGGTGTTCCGTCGTCGTAAAAAAGTTTGTAATCGCCTACCCAGCGTGAACCGACCCAGGTACCTTCTTCCGCTTTTTTACCGTTGTCATTATACATTACGGCATGGCCGTTTGGGCGGTTATTAACGTAGGTGAGTTCGCTTTTCTTTGTGCCGGTATTATAGTATTCTACCCAGACACCGGTTTTCTGGCTGTCTTTATAACGTCCTTCCTGCCATTTGGTTTCAGGAGGATAAGCAGGATCTTTTTTATCTCTGCCATATAAAGTCCACGGACCTTGTCTTTTCCCTGCGGCGTCTATCACATTAACGCTATCGCCGGCAGCAGCAAAGGCATAGCCGGAAACTGAGACAATAAACAGCAGTAAGAGCGTAATTTTTTTCATCTGGCGGCTGTTTTCGGGATGAAACCCTGTTCAATTTTAAATAATTCCATCAAGTTTACCACAAACCACGCCATTTTGTTGCGTGGGTTCGATTAATAACAATAAAAATTCGACGAAGGACTAAATATACAGAAGACCGAGGTTTAATTACACCTTCTACGTGAGTCGAAGGTCAGGGTTTCAGATTTTAACAGTGTTTTTTTGCAATTGTATGAGCATGTCTGAGGACATGGATGTTAAATCGAATTCGGGTTTCCATCCCCAGTCTTTTCTGGCCTCTGAATCATCGATGCTTGCCGGCCATGAATCTGCGATTTGCTGGCGGAAATCGGTTTTATAAGTTATTTTAAAATCAGGAATCGATTTGCGGATCTCGGCGGCGATACCTTTCGGGGCAAAGCTGAAGCCTGAAAGATTATACGCTCCACGTATTTTGATCTTTTCGGCAGGCGCTTCCATTATTTCAACAGTGGCGCGGATAGCATCCTGCATATACATCATGGGAAGCACCGTATTTTCCGAAAGAAAACACTCATACGATTTATGCTTCAGCGCTTCATGGAAAATGTGCACGGCATAATCCGTAGTTCCTCCGCCCGGTGCCGATTTCCAGCCAATCAATCCCGGATAACGCAGGCTGCGCGTGTCAACGCCGTGTTTTCTGAAATACCATTCGCACCAGCGCTCGCCGGTTTGTTTGCTGATGCCGTAAACGGTGCTTGGTTCAATTACAGTGTATTGCGGTGTATTTTCACGCGGCGTGGTAGGACCGAAAACTGCTATTGAGCTTGGCCAGTAGATCTTCTTAATATGTCCTTCACGGGCCAGCTCCAATACATTAAAGAGGCTGTCCATATTCAGCTTCCAGGCAAACATCGGCTTTTGCTCGGCAGTAGCGGAAAGCATGGCTGCCAGCAAATAAATCTGTGTGATGCCGTGCTTTTTCACAAGCTCGTACAATTTGTCTTTATCCAATGCATCGAGGTTCTCGAACGGACCGCTTTCCATCACTTCTGTCGCTGCATTTTTCAAATCGGATGCCACTACATTATCATTCCCGTATTTCGCGCGCAATTCCATCACCAGCTCTGTTCCAATCTGTCCGGAAGACCCGATTACCATTATTTTTTCCATTGATCTGCTTTTTTGGAGAGGCCGTAAAGTTAGAAAATCCTCCTTCGCCAAAATCATCCCATAAAAAGTGCCAGAAGCGAGCATCTTACACCGCGCGGGATGATCTTTGTCAGGAAAAATTGCTGCTACATCTTTACCTTTGCAGTCCCATGTCAATCCTATACAACAGAGTCAACCGAGATGAAATGCGCAAGCGTTTGATGGAAGAACCTTTCAAACGTGTAACGCTTTCATTTTACCGTTATGTAATCCTGGATGACGCGGAGGCGATGCGCAACAAGCTCTGGCGGGAATGGAATGAATTCAGCGTTTTCGGGCGGATCTATCTTGCGCGCGAAGGCATAAACGCACAGCTGAGCGTGCCGGAACATTTTTTTGAAACTTTTAAAGAAAGTCTTTTCCGCCACACGGAATTTAAAGACGTTCCTTTTAAAATAGCGGTTGAGGATGACACCGGAGAAGAAGGTGCAAGTGGAAAATCGTTTGCCTGGCTGACGATAAAAGTGAAAAAAAGAATTGTTGCGGATGGACTGCCTGATGATGCTTTTGATGTGACGAATGTCGGCAATCATTTGAACGCTTCCGAATTCAATAAAGCGATGGAAGAGCCGGGAACGATTGTGGTGGACATGCGCAATCATTATGAAAGCGAGGTCGGCCATTTTCAAAACGCGATATTGCCGCACGCTGATACATTTAAAGAAGAATTGCCGATGGTGGCGGAGCAGCTGAAAGGAAACGAGGATAAAAAAATTCTCATGTATTGCACCGGCGGAATCCGTTGTGAAAAAGCAAGTGCGTTTTTGAAGCATCATGGGTTTAAAGATGTGAATCAATTGTATGGCGGCATTATTGAATACGCCAAAGAAATAAAACAGAAAGGAATTGAATCGAAATTTTCGGGAAAGAATTTTGTGTTTGACGAACGCCTCGGCGAACGTATTACGGAAGATATTATTTCGGAATGCCACCAGTGTGGGCAGAAGTCTGACGAGCACGTGAATTGCGCGAACCTGGAATGCAACTTGCTTTTTATTCAGTGCGAAAGTTGCGGTAAAAAAATGGACGGCTGCTGCTCGGCGAGATGTGTGGACTGGAAAAATTTGCAGGAAGATGAAAAAGTGAATTTGCGCAATGAAGGAAAATCTTTTGTGGCGGTGTCGAGATATCATTCGAGGTTGCGGCCGGTTCTTGGAGGGGAATAGCGGGGTACGAAAAACGAAATAAGGTGCGAAAAAGTACAAAAAACGAAAGAGGACGAAAGGGGACGAAAGGGATAAGGGGAAAAAGATAATCAGGGAGTGGAATAAACCAGGGAGCTGACTGATTAATAATTCTTAAAGCAATCTTGTATGAAAATCAGCAGCGAAAAAAAATTTCCGAAAAAGAAGGGTATGAGGCAATGTTATATATGCTTATGCATTATTGGAAACTTACAGGATCAATAGATTTGACTGATATTCTAAGTGGAGGGGAATAGCGGGGTACGAAAAACGAAATAAGGTGCGAAAAGTCCGAAAAAAGAAAGGGCACGAAAGGGAAAATATATTTAGAATGGTATTAAGATGATTTTTAAGAAAATCAATATGCTCTTCTAATTTTAGTACAAGAATTTTTAACCCGGATAGTAGAGAAAAGCCCGGAACCTGAAGTTATGCGCAGCTTATACTTCGGGAGAGGACTTGCAACGAATAGCCGGATAATGTTCCTGAAAAACCAATCAGTTTCCGCTCTTAAATCTTTTAATTTTTCCTGCCCTCTTATCAATCACCCAGTCACCAGATCACACAATCATTAAATCCCAATGT
>JALYQL010000142.1 GCA_030855855.1 Bacteroidota bacterium
ATGCAAGCCTTATCAAAGAAAATCTGGAACCCGCTTATGAAAAGCTCGGCACGTTTTTACGGGAAGAATATCTTCCGGCTGCAAGAACAAGCACAGGAATAAATGCTGTTGCCGGCGGAGACGCTTATTACAATTACCTGATCCGCTATTGGACCACTACAACTAAAACGCCGGATGAAATTTACAACACAGGCCTCGCTGAAGTAAAACGCATTTCAGATGAAATGGAAAAAACAAAAGCCAGCGTAAATTTCAAAGGAGATCTGAAAGCATTTTTCGAATTCATGAAAACAGATCCGCAATTCATGCCGTATAAAAAACCGGAAGAAGTGCTGGCCGCTTTCCATTCCATACAAACCAAAATCGATCCGAAGCTGAGCACGATGTTCGGTCGTGTGCCGAAAACAAAATTTGAAATTCGCCAGACAGAAGCATTCCGTGCAGCAAGCGCGAGTGCAGAATACAATCAGGGCAGCGGTGACGGAAGCCGTCCGGGAATTTTTTACGTTCCGATCATCGACGCAACAAAATTCAATACGACAGGCGGAATGGAAAGTTTGTTCCTGCACGAAGCGATCCCCGGCCATCATTACCAGATTTCGTTGCAGCAGGAAAATGAACAGCTGCCGATGTTCCGTCGTTTTCTCTGGTATGGCGCGTATGGCGAAGGCTGGGCTTTGTACTGCGAAAGCCTCGGAAAAGAATTAGGCTGCTATACCGATCCATACCAATACATGGGCGCGCTCGGCGATGAAATGCATCGTGCTGTTCGATTAGTTGTAGACGTTGCGATGCACACCGGAAAAATGACGCGCGAAGAAGCGATCAACTACATGAACGATCACGAAGCGATCAGCACAGAGGGCGCGACGGCAGAAATTGAACGCTACATGGCGATTCCCGGACAAGCATTGTCGTATAAAATCGGCGCGTTGAAAATCCGTGAGCTGCGTGCGAAGTATGAAACATCGCTCGGAGATAAATTCAATCTGGGCGATTTTCATGATGAGCTTTTGCGCGAAGGTGTGATGCCGTTGGATGTGTTGGAGGGCAAGATGGAAGCGTGGTCGGGGGAAATTCAAAATTCGAAATAATCCGACGATTTGAAAATTCGAAAATTATGGCAGCAATTCCATTCCAAACCATCGACTGGTCCTCCATCGAAAAAACCGAGCATCAAGGCGAGCGGGGAACTTCCTGGTGGCAAACAATTCAGAAAGACGGGCTTCGGATTCGTATCGTTGAATATTCAAAAGGATATCTCGCCGATCATTGGTGTCAGAAAGGGCATATTGTGCATTGTCTTGAAGGGGAATTTGTAAGTGAGCTGGCAACCGGGGAAAAGATTTTGCTTATAAAAGGTCAGACCTATATTGTTTCAGATGAAATGAGCTCGCATCGTTCTGTTTCGGAGGATGGGGTGAAGTTGTTGATTGTGGATGGGGATTTTTTGAAATAAAAGAAATGTTATCAGATAAACAATTGCATGATTAAACTCAGGCAAAAAATACCATTCCACTTATCGGTTAATGTGCATCAATCTATAACTACTTTTTCGCAAATCGTCGAATAAAAAACCAAAGCCGGAATTTCTGCTGTTACTTTGCTTCAGAAATTATTCAATATATAGTTCTCATTTACACCTTAGCTTCATCCACGGAAACAAGGAACGAAAAAGGTTTAAGTCAGAACTCAAAAAGGGAATTAGCCCCGTAAGGCTTCTTCCCTTTTTTTATTTTGTTTGGCATGTCACCTGAAATTCAGATGCGAAGGTGCAAAGTCACTAAGGAAAAGTTACGATTAATTCTTAATAATTTTCTGCGTCACTTTCGAATCACCGGACTCCATCGTCAACAAGTAAATTCCTGCAGGATAATTCAGCATGTCAATCGAATACGCGATGCTTGGCTGCATATTTTCAATCGTCTGCAAAAGCTGTCCTGAAATGCTGTACAATTTTCCGGTCAGGTTATTTTTGCTGAGCGCATCCATGTAAATAAAAGCATACTCTTCCAGAGGATTCGGCATCACCTGGAATTTTATCTGCGCATTCGAAAATTCACTAACGGAAGTTGGTGGAGTATAAACCGTCGTGGTTTCTGTAATGGTATTATGTCCGCCGTTCGGTCCGGTATTTCCTGCAGGAACAGTTCCGTAATACGCCGGCCCGATCACGAAAGGATAAACAGGATCCAGCTGGGCGTCGATCGTGACGAAGTAGCAATATATTCCCGCCGGATAATCCGGCGTAATGCAAAATCTTCCATTATGCTCATCCAGATCTCCTGATGCAGCTGTGTACACATAATCTTCGCAGTAACATCCGGCAGGATACGTTGCATCTACTGCAGGCCCATTCGTACGCGTAGTGTTCGACGACAAAACATAAGAGCTCTTCATTCTTTTGATCGGTCCTGTTCCGTTTGTATATGTATAAGCGTATGCACCGTAGATCGGAAATCCGTCAAACGCAAAACCGATGATCGGCGAATGTGTAACTGAATCCGCATCATCATACACACAAGTCGGATTGACATGATTATGATATTCACCATTCGGGGCAGGATGTCCGAGGCAATTATCAAAGCTTGCGCCTTCGTAATAATATGCATTGCGGTTCCACACACCGGCATTATTATAGCTCATTCCATCCTTTGCGTTAAAAACAGAAACGCCATTCGACCACACTCCTGTGTGACCAAGTCCTGTCGCAATCGGTGTTGACATATTCTGCACCGGTGTACGTGTGATCTTGTAAACGAAATTCTGGTTCGTCGGCGTGTTCGGATTCATATTCCATGGTCCGATGGAATAATCGGGAATGCACGTACAGCTCACATACACTTGTGTAGCGGAATACTGAACCGTCTGCACTGCTGAAGTTATGTTGTTGTAGCCGGTAGCGCCTGTAGTGTTAATTTGCCACGAAGTAATTTCGGGAGTCTGGCCAAATGCGAAAGTTGCGATTAACAACATTGCGGATAAAAGGGATTTTCTCATAAGATGAAAGTAGAAGTTTTCTGAACGGGCGAAAAAAACTTTCGGCCAGTAAGGCATTTTCTGAGGTCAATACCGTTTTTCCAATGCCCAACCGGTTGAACAGGTCGGTGTTCATGAACCAGAATCTTATTACTTTCACTTCTGATGAAAGAGCATATTTACGAGATGAAATTAAGGAAAGCCGTGTGGATCTCCCTATCTGTATGGCCTACTGTACTGACGCAAATCGCTGCTAATATTTGTTTTATCCTTTATTTAAGCCATAATCTATTTATGGGACTGGTGCTTTTAAATTTGTTATTATCAGTATTAAGTGTGCCCGGAATAATTTTATTCGTCAATTATTATAAGTATTCAAAAAACAAGAAGATCATTATTAGCCATGATAAAATTATTCTACAAGAAAACGAAAATATAGCCGGCGAAATAACCAACACTGAAATCACAGAGATCGAATTAGTGCATGCAACAGATTATAGTGGACTTCCCTGGAGCGATTTTGCTTTTTTTGTTTTAAAAGATGCCAAAGGAAACAGGATTATTGTTCCAAACTTTATCATGGAGATTTCAGAATTATGGCTTGATACATTATCCCGCAAAATCAAAAGGTCCAACATCATAAAAACAAGAAAATCATTTCCTTCAATTCCCCTCCACAAATAAAAAATCCTGCATTTTCAGCAGGATTTCATTTGCACATTTTTAATTCTTACTCCTTCTTCTCAAATATCAACGATCCTGAATTAATGCAATAACGCTGGTAAGTTGGTGCCGGACCATCATCAAACACATGTCCTAAATGACCGCCGCATTTTTTGCAGGTAACTTCCGTGCGTTTCATTCCATAGGTATTGTCGGTATGATAATCGCAGGTTGTGGAATCGAAAGGCATCGTGAAGCTCGGCCAGCCGCAGCCGGAATCAAACTTTTCACTTGAGGTAAAAAGTGCGGTTTTACAAGCAGCGCATTTATAAATTCCTTTGTCGTGATTGTCCCAGTATTCTCCTGTAAAAGCACGCTCAGTTCCTTTTTCCCTCAGAATCCTGAATTGTTCCGGAGTTAATTCTTTTTCCCACTCGGCTTCTGTTTTTACCACTTTGGTCGTATCCATAATTTTGTTGTTTGAAGAATCGGCAGCCATTGTTTTATTGGCCGGTAAAGTATCGGGAGCTGCGCAGCCTGTTATCAGTACCAGCAAAAAAGCGGTGTGAATAAGCATGTTCATTTGTATTAGTTTCATCTATATACGCAGTACACAAATTTACGGATTCTCAATGGGAATCCGGTTTTGTTGTAATATGTTAAAAAAATAAAGGGGAATTACCAATTACCGGATTACCAATTACCAATGGGGGAATGGAACCCGGGAAATAGGAAATTAAATTCTGGACGTATTTTGTTAGTAAGCCTGGTCCGACTTTACCAATTACCATTTTCCCAATTTCCTCTTTCCTTATTAATTGGTAATTGGTAATCCGGTAATTGGTAATTTTTTAGCCAGTAAAACATCCAGCGAAAAAGATGCGAATAAATTGCGGTATTAATTATTCCTGT
This sequence comes from Bacteroidota bacterium, assembly GCA_030855855.1. Taxonomy (GTDB): domain Bacteria; phylum Bacteroidota; class Bacteroidia; order Palsa-965; family Palsa-965. The sequence goes on from JALYQL010000142.1 coordinate 4,555, forward strand.
TAAGGAGCAATTCATACTTGCCGACAGTCAACACTGTACCTTCTGTTTCATGTCCAAGCCGGAGATTTGCACCAGTCGCATTTCCCAGCGCGGAAACTGCGCTGCTGGTAAGATCAAACCCGCTTACATTTCCATTGCCGGAAGTATTTTCCTGGGCGAGGTAAACATCCTCCTGCTCATTTTTAGCAGGAGTGCGGTCGAGCTTATTTTTCATCCAGCGCATTGCAGCCTGCCGTGCAGAAACAATAGTGCGCGCGGCTACTGGTTCAGACGCTGGTCCGGAATGAAGCGTAGAATAATAAGTATCCGAAAAATCTACCTGCGGATTTACATTGGTGTTCAGCAAAAGACCCGGGCCCGAAGTCCTGTAAATTTCCGCAATCTGTTTATTCTCCTTAACAGCAACGGGATTGACCGAAGGATTCAAATCTTTTTTTACAGGCACATCATTTTTCACTTCTGCTTTTACATCTTTGTTAGCAGTGGTGCTGTTTGTAGTGGTGCTGTTTGCAATTTTATTACTTTCTGGTGTCAGCGGGTCGATCAAAGGCGCAGACTTGCCCGAATCGCGCGCGGCAACAAAGCCATCGTTTTTAATTGTTATAGTTTCATTTCGGGAATAATTCCAATAAAAAATTCCCATTAACAAAGTAATAGCTGCCGCTGCTGCAAAACGTGTATCGACAAGCCACCAGAAAGCGCCGCGGTCTTTACGCTTCAGCAATTCTTTATCTTCAAAAACAATTGAAGTATCCGGGCTTAATTTTGTTTGCTGATATGCTTCATAAGTTTTTTGCTGCTCAGTATTTACCGCCATTGAAGCAGCAAACGCATTTTCTTCTCCGGCATTCAGCAAACCTTCCATGGAAGCAATGGCAAGCTCTTCGAAATTTTCCGGCGTAACGAGGATCGATTTACGAAGCGATTCTTTATGCTCAAAAACAATTTTTTCATCCGGAAGAAGGATCGCGTTCTGTAACATTTCAAATTCCCCGCGCCTGGCGGGAAACTGAAGTATGAACTTTTCCACCACCGCCTTTTCATCCGCGTTCAGCAATCCTTCAACGTACGAAACAAAATATTCCTCGTAATTCGATTCACTGATTCCCTCGTGCACACCAACCGGTTTTTTCAACTCCTGTTTCCAGTCAAAATGAATGTGCTTATCAGGAGAAAAAGAAACTTCATCATAGCTGCTAAACAGCTCATGCAGCTCCGGGTTCAACGCCAAAAATGCAAACAGCTCCTCCTCCCTCTCTTTCGAAAGATTTCCCTCGTAATAATCGAGGAACCATGCTTCACAATTTTCGCTGTTGATCTTCATTTTATTTTTTACTCTTTCTTTTCAATCGTCAACAATACTTCCCGGGAAGTCTTCCCCTCCGGGAAGAATTTAGGTGGGGCCTATACAACCTTCTCAATACTCCCAATATAATTTTTCAAAAATGTCCGCGCACGGAAAATATACACTTTCACCTGCGCTTCTTTCAGTCCGCAAATTTCACCTATCTCCTCGTAGCTATACCCTTCGTAATCTCTCAGCAGCACTACAGATTTTTGGATCTCGGGTAATTTGTTCAACGCTTCATTCAGAATTTCTTTCAGGTCAGAATATTGCCTGTTGTGCGATAGTGCAATCATCGGCGCTTCATCCATCGTTCCCTGGCGTTTATCTTTTCGCAGGTAATCAATCATCGTCCTGTAGCCCGTCGTAAACATATACGATTTCGCATTCTTCGCTTCCGTATCAGAAACCTTCAGCCACATTTTTTCATACGTATCCTGCACAATATCGCGCGCCTTATCTTTATCCTTTACATTTTTAAGGATAAAGCGGTATAAACTATCCGCATAAAGATCGACGCAGCGATTAAACTCTTGAACGGTCATTTTTGGTCAGGTGTGCTCATAAGACGGTTGGATTCGGTCCATAGTTACAGCTTGCTGCAAAAATACGCTAAACCACTGAAAATCAGCAATACAATCAATAGAATAAGTTGGGAATAATGCTTTATACGAGGGGCATCCCGGCTTGT
>JALYQL010000150.1 GCA_030855855.1 Bacteroidota bacterium
CTACAATGACGCCGAAAACCACAACTGAAAAAATCCCGATAAGGATGCGGGCTTTTTTATCATTGCGAGTCATTGTTGGCTGGAGCATTTTGTTTTATTTTTGATTGAGCAGCACTTTTATATCCGCGATGAGGCTGTCGACAGAGGCAGAATCTGTGCCGTTATAATATCCGCGGATGTGGGATTGACGATCAACTAAAACAAACTGATCGCTGTGAATGAAATCTTCAGAATCACCATTGCCCGGCGCTACCGGAAGAAAATAACCGTATCGCGCGAGATCGTACAATTCTTTCTTCGGGCCGGTTACAAATTTCCATTGCGAAGTATCTGCTTTGTACATTCCCGCATATTGCTGCAAAGACGCTGCAGTATCGCGATCCGGGTCGACGGTGTACGAAACAATTTTAAATTCAGGATTGTTCCGGAAAGCATCTTGCACGCGCGTGAGCTGTGAAGTCATGCGCGGACACGTGCCCATGCAGCTCGCGAAAAAGAAATCCGTCAATGAAATTTTTCCTTTGTAAGAAGAAGTTAAAAATGGTTTTCCGTTTTGCGCGGTGAGCTCCACTTCAGGAATGGTATGGTAACAAGCATTCCCTTTTGCATCTGTTGAATCGAGCTTGTAATAGATCTGAAGCCGTTCTATTCCAGTGTACGAAATCGAATCGCCGTTTACTTTTTCATTTCCGTTTGAGCAGGAAAGGAAAAAAGAAAAGGAGAACAACGCCGCGATTAATATTCTCATTTTCTTTTTTGCTCGACTTTAGAATCTTCTAATGTTTCAGATGCTTCATCCCTGAATTTTATGAAGCGCACATCTTCCTTCATCTTTTTTAATTCTGCGGCATAACGGATATTATAATAGCCGCGTATCCTTCCTTTACGATCAATCAGCACCGCGTCGCTCCAGGTTGCCCACGGATCTTTTTTGCGTGAAGGATCAGGAATAAAATATTGGGTGTTGTGGAGCGAATCGAATGTTGCTGGTGGAAGGAAAAGAGTAAAGGCAGTATCAGCACCGAATTTCATTTCTTTCGCAAAATCAGGAGCGCCTGCCATAGGGTTTCCGGCAGAATCGCCAGGATAAAAGAAGACGAAGCGCGCGTAATTATAGCTCATCGGGTTGAGCCTGACATCCTCTGCAAAAATCGCAAACATTTTTTTCATCGAATCGGGATGAACAAACAGGGCGATGTATAAATTTCCATCGAGACTGTGGCTGTCGAAGGTGTGATTGCCTGTTGTTTTAAATTGGAATGGAGGAATGGAATACCATGCTGTATCTGTTTTTGCATTTCCGTTCTTGTCCTTTACCTGGATGGCTTGACGCGGGCCAAAAAAAGGCGCCCGGAATGCTTTAGGCACACCGAGCGCAAAGTAAATGTAGATCAGTATCGGGAGAAAAAGAACTGCAAATAGCGCGAGTCGCTTTTTCATGATTATTTATGTTCAGCCGGTGCAGGCGCAGCTTGCTCTGTCGGTGAGTCTAATCTCCGTGTATAGGAATAATTCCCTTCACCGATCGTGAGCATGAAAATGAAATAGAGAATGAAGCCTGTAAACGGAGCGATAATCATCCATTTAGTCCAGCGCTCTTCATGACCAAGGTGCATGAATTTGTAAACGATATAAAACGCTTTTACAATTGTAAACCCGATGAAAAAGCATTTAAGGAATAAGGGGCTTAATACTTCCGGATGTGAGGAAGCATAAAGACCAACAACGACTTCAATGACAGTTACAATAAGAAGTATCCAGAAAACTACCCAAAGTTTTTTGCGTGCAGTTTTTCCATGTGCCTCATCATGTTGCGCGAGGACTTCATAATTCGGAAACGGATCGTGAAATTCTGACATAGTATTTTGTTTATGCTGAATGTTTTCTGAGATGAAAAATTAGAGAAGGTAGAAGAAGGTGAATACGAATACCCAGACAAGATCCACAAAATGCCAGTAGAGACCAACTTTCTCCACCATCTCATAGTGACCGCGTCGTTCCATTACACCTTGCAGTGCCATAATGAAAATGACAATGTTAATGCAGACTCCGGAAAATACGTGGAAACCGTGGAAACCTGTAATGAAGAAGAAATAATCCGCGAACGCTGTATGGCCGTATTCATTATGGTGAAGATCGGCTCCGTAGAATTTTTCTCCTTTAGCAATAATTTCTGCGGATTTTGCTTCGCTGAGCGGCTTGTGTGCGAAAGTCAGGATCTTGGTATTTGCATGATGCGTTTCATGATCTACCTCGTACGTATACATTACATTTTCATAAAGAACAGCTCCGTCCTCACTTCCTTTAATGAAGTTGGCCCACTCCCATGCCTGTGAACCGACGAACATCAATCCACCGATAATGGTAAGGAACATCCAGATCAAAACCGGTTTCCTTTTCTTTCTGTGACCTGCTTCAACCGCAAGCACCATCGTCACCGAGCTCATAATGAGAATGAAGGTCATTAAACCAACATACATCAATGGAAGATGCTGTCCCTCGAGGAATGGAAAGTGATGGAATACTTCGGACGGAATCGGCCACTCACCGGAAAAACGATGACGGAAAAAACCATACGAACAAAGGAATCCGGAGAACGTCAATGCATCGGAGATAAGGAAGAACCACATAAATAGTTTTCCGTAACTCGCTCGTAGTGGTGAGGTTGCACCATCCCATCCGGCAATATTGGTATCTGTAGCGTGTCCTGACATAGACCTTGAACTGATTAGGTTATTTTGTTTTTTTTCCGTGCGCTGCAAGTTTACTTATAAATCGTTAAAAAAACGAACAAATAAATCCATAATGCATCAAGGAAGTGCCAGTAAATGGCGGAAAGCCTCAATCCATGGACATTTGTCGCGCTGTAGCGACCCATAAGCGATTTGATAAAGCTGGTTAATAAGGCAATAATTCCGCCGGCAACGTGCGCAAGATGCAAGGCTGTAAGCAGGAAAATATAAGAACCTGAGATCAATGAGGTCTGTCCTTTCGGGCTTGTAAGGTGAATCCCGTTGTCGATCAGGACTCCCCAGCCTTGCCACTGACACCAGGCAAAAGTAAGTCCGAGGAAAAATGTGATGCCGAGGAAAATAACGCCGGCTCTAAGCTTGTTTTTCCGGAAGCTCCAGAGCGCAAGGTTCATGGTGATGCTGCTGAAAATGATTACCGCGGTGCTTATCCAGAAAACCTGTGGCAGCACAATGCTGAACCAATCGCCCGCGCCCCTGCGCACTACGTAAGCGCTTGTTAATCCTGCAAAAAGCATCACAATGCTCAGCGTTCCAAGCCAGACCAGGTTGCGTTGTGCTTTCTGCCTTTTTACTATGTATTCATCCATCGCAAGGTTCGCTTCCATGATTATCCGAATAAAAGTGCCAGCTGAACGGCAGGTAAATAAATGAAAGATCCGAACATTAATTTTCGTGCTGAGCTTATTTCGCAATCGCGGTAAAGCTTAAGCGCCTGTATTAAAAATCCGACTCCGCAGGCAAGAATAATAATCGCCGAAATCAATCCTGAGAGGTTAAAATAGAAAGGAACAAGACTTACAGGTATTAATACGATTGTATAAATAACTGTCTGGAATGCAGTTGCTTTATCACGGCCTCCGGCAG
>JALYQL010000162.1 GCA_030855855.1 Bacteroidota bacterium
ATATCAAGGTGGCGTTGATGTATTTTCCGCAGAGAAAAAAACGGCTATTGAATGTAAATATAAAAATGCGAGGCAGGGGGATAAAAAAATTCAGTCAGCACTTAAAACGGAAATGAAAAATGCTGTATCAGAGGCTTCAACTTCAGATTATATTAAGTTCAATCATTTTATATTGGTGTCAACATTTGCTCACGATAAAATATTGCAGGATTACGCATTGGAACTGCAAGCAAAACACAAATATCCATTTACGATAAGTTATATTGGTTGGGAGGAAATTCAAAAATGGCTATTTCAATACCCGCATATTTTAGAGAGATATTTTGGTAATATTCATGGCGCAAGGGTTGAACTTGTCGGCATCAATACAGATAGCGCCAACTGCTCATGGATTCCTTTTCCATCCACCTCAAACGCATTTGAAGATATTGGAAGTGTTAAATCTCCTTTCCCTATTTTTGATTTTAGTTTTGTAAACCATTTATCCAAAACAATCGTTCTGAAATCCATTAGACTTAGAATCAAGGGGCTTTATAGTGGATTAAGCGGGATGCCACGCGCTTCTGTATTGAAGCCTCTCCATAAATATGTCTTGAATTATGATTATAGTTTAGGGGAAAATATACTATTGGCCGACCCTCCAATTACTGTTCCGTCAGGTCAGTCATTTAGATTTCAAGTTCAGGTTAGCAAAACGTATAATGGCAAAATATTCGCTCCTGACGATAGATTTATGCTCTATTTTGCTTTCGATTTTAACAGCGATATTATAGTTGTTGCACCGGACATATTGCTCAATACAGAAACCGACGATGATTTTGTTCAGCTTTTTTATGCATCTTAATTAATGGAAACCTTCCTTAATAAGGATTAAAATATGTGGACACCTGATATTAAAGAATGGCAAAATATATCAATCGACGTTTATAAGTTTTGCTATCAACAAGGGGAAGAAAGGTTAAATACATTGATCTCGGATGGAGAAAAAATTACAAATAAATGTTACACGCTAATTGGACTATTGCTGCCTGTTTTGTCAATTTGCTTGGGAATGCTTATAAAAGACATTTCTAAACCGATTCTCAGTCTTGAAGTAATACTATCAATTATTGCTGTGATTATTTTGGGTGGATGTGTCTTCTACCTTACTAAATTAATCAGATCAAGGCCGGGCTACCCGTCAGGGATTGAACCCGAAAAAATATTTTGTGCAGCGCAACTGGAATTTGAAGGATTAGAAGAGGAAGAAAAACTGTTGAAATCTGTTTATTATAATGAGATGCAACACATCCAATATAAAATCGAGAAAAACAGAACATCCAATGCAGCAAGAATAGCCACCTTTGACAAGGTGTTATACACAATAATAATCACTACTATAATATTTTTAGGAAGCGTTTTAAGTCTTACCGTCCTATAATTGGGTCACCCTTGATTATTATCTCTGAATCCTCTACAGGTCGTGGTTCAGGTTTTGGATCAGGGCTATTCTGAATAAAATAAATCAATTTTCTCATGTTAATATTCTTATACCCAAATATACAATTTCCTTTTTAAAAAGCGAGTATATCCCCAATTCCTACTTATGCTTAAAACTTTTCATATTGATACTGCAATTAAAAAGACTGTTAACAAAGTGTCAGAGGAAACTCTGATAAAATTAGAGAAAAAGTATGGCCGTATAGATGGAAGGGAAGAAGATATTACTTCAAAACTTGAAGATAAATTGGGCGACACTTTAGTTGATGGAATCCAACGTGAATTTAGCGGAACAAAAATTAACGGTTTGGCTTTTGATTTGTTTACTTATAAAAAAAAGCAAGAAAAGAATAATGGAGCAGATGTGTTAGGGGTCGTTGATATTACCTTAAATGGTCAACGGGTAAAAAAAGCCTATTTAGCCCAATGTAAAATTGGTAAAGTAGAAGGAATAGACAACTTTAAGCATACAATTTTTAGCTGTATCAGCAGTAAGAATATTTTAGAACAAGCCGAAAAAATGCTTGCAATAACTTCTGATAGCTTTTTTTTCATTTACACCAAGAAAGGGATTTATGCAATCCCTGCTTTTCAAATTCGGCTTTGCAACAAAAAGCATTTAATTAGTTCAAAAGAAACACACTTTCTTAACTTAGGTACTTTCTATTCTGATTTTTTCAAGTGTTTTATCGGAGATGAAAAACTCGGAAATAGTATTGATTTAGCTGAGGACACCAAATTTGATGTTAAAATGAGATCAGCACGAACACTCATTTATATTACGATTAAGGAAGATAGTTTGATAACGCAAAAAACTAAAACTAAAGTACGTGTTTGATGTCTTGTTTGCCGGTTAGAGCAAATCATATAATTTTATCGCATTTATGAGATATGTATTTTAATTTTTTAATGCCACAGGAATGGAAATTCGTAAATTTCCGTATCTTCGGAATGGTTCTTTAAAAAGCGGGGAAATCTCCAACATATTTTTTCCCTGTCTGGCAGCTAAGTTACCCGCCATAGTAGCATCCTTGTTCCCCTGATGTTACTTGCGAGCAGTAACAATCTATACTGCCTTGTGTGTCTCAGCACGTTAGCTTGATTTTCGGCAATCCAAAATCTAAAATCCCTGTTAAATCTTTATCCCCGCCACACAAATATCATCCACCTGCTCTAAGCTGCCTTTCCATTTCGCAAATTGTTCGTCAAGCTTTGCATATTGCTCATCAGCTGGTAATGCAGCAATGGAAACAAACAATTCTTTCAGTTGTGCCGTTTTGAATTTCTTTCCTTTCGGTCCGCCGAACTGGTCGCTGTAACCGTCGGTGAAAAGATAGAGCATATCACCTTTCTGAACTTTGATGGTATGGTTCATGAAATTTTTCTTGCCGCTGAATGCTCCGCCGATTGAAAAACGTGCTGCGGGATATTCGTGCAGCTTTCCATCGCGCACCGTCAGCAACGGACGTAAAGCGCCTGCGAACTGAACCTCTTCTGCTTTAAAATCAAATAAGCCAAGGGCGATATCCATTCCGTCTCTCGATTGATCGTCGCCACCGGTCTGACGTAATTGCTGGCGCACACCTTCATCAAGAAAATGGAGAGCCTCATCAGGAGTATTGATGTTTTTGTTGTTGGTCATCTGCGACAAAATATCAGCGCCCATCACGCTCATAAAAGCGCCCGGAACGCCGTGACCTGTACAATCTGCAACCGCGATGACGCTTTGTCCCTCCGGCGTTTTATGGATCCACCAAAAATCACCACTGACAATGTCTTTCGGCTTATAAAAGATGAAGCTTTCCGGAAAGAGCGCGTTGAAATTTTCAGCATCGGGCAGAATTGATTGCTGAATACGCTGTGCATAACGGATGCTGTCGGTGATATTTTTGTTCTGCGTCTCAATTTCGTTGTATGCTTTTTGCAGCACCAGTTTTGATTTTTGATTTTCGCGCTGGCGGATAAAAAGGAACAGGATTAAAAGCAACGCGATAATTGCTCCTGCCCACACGATGTATTGCTTTTGCTCTGCACGGGCTTCGTCGGCTGCATTTTTAAGCTTTGTGGCATTGCTCTCCATCTGGAGGTCTTTAATACGCTGCTCCTGCTTGACCGATTCATATTTTTCCTTCATTTCTTCGGCCTGCTTCATACTGGCCTCTTGCAGAAGTGTATCGTGCATGCCAACGTACAATTGAAGGTAATCCGCGCATGCTTTGAAATTTCCAAGACACCTGTAAGCGTTGGATGCAGCGCCGTATGCGCGTACGAGAATTTCTTTTGCGCCGTTCTTCCTGGCCAGCTCAATCGCGTTTAATGCGAGCGGAACCGCTTTCTGACAACGATCGGTTTTATTATATATATCGCTAAGCGAAGTTTGTGAAGAGGCTATTCCTGTTTCATCATTTATTTCCAGCCTGATGGCAAGTGACTTAAGCACATACAGCTCCGCGCTATCCATCAGATTCTGCGCCATGAATACCAGCCCCATATTATTATTGGTCGAAGCCATTCCCCTGCGGTCGTTGGCAAGGACCTTCATCGGCAAAGCGAGCCGGTAATATTCAAGCGCTTTCACATAATTCTTTTTTTCAAAATAAACCACGCCAATATTTCCGTACGTATTGCCGATTTCTTCTTTTAATCCGAGCTTCTTCTTATAGGCCAGTGATTTTTCATAAAAAGTAATCGCGTCATCAAGCTTATCCTGCCCCACATACACATTCGCGATATTATTCATCATGCGGGCAATGTTCTTATCGTCCTTCTTCTTTTCCGCTATTTCAAGCCCGGTAAAAAGAAGCGAAAGCGCGCGGTCATAATTTCCCCGGTCTTTTTCGATCTGGCCATACACTACATATACGGATGCCAGCCCGGTGCTGTCGTGGATCGAACTATACAAACGCAACGCTTCTTCCATATAAGGTTCTGCGTCGTTGTATTTTCCAAGGTTGCCAATAGTGAAGCCGAGATTTCTGTTGGCATTGGCATGAATGGCCACGCCTGCAGAATCCCTCCGTGATTTCGAGCACTGAATGGCTTTTTTGTAGAAGGTAATCGCCTCGTTCGACTTTTTCGCGTCGGTCATTAACGATGCTTTAAAATTATAAGCGAGCGCGATAAAAATAGTATCCTGCTTATCTTCCGCTTTGATCAGCATGTTGGTCACAAAAGCTGAAGCTGAATCACGGTTTGTTTTTCTTAAACCTTCGAAAAATAAACCGACGGTTCTGATATCCCTTGGATTCCTCTGCATCTCTTTGCGCACGCTATCCTGCTTGTTCTGCGTTTGCGCGAAAGCTATTCCGCCCGGTGAAACAAGATATGCGGTCAGCAAAAAGTAAATAAAGAATGTAGCGGAAGACGTTTTTTGCATGACTGGCCATGAAAAAAAAGAACCACTTCGCAGCAGTTCCTTTCCGATTCAGCATTTTTTTATTCTTTATACAGAATAAAATGTTTCACAATTTCAAATGTGCCGCCGGATTTGTCAGCATTCAATTTAACAGATTCTTTGATCACTTTAAAACCTGGTGTTTCGATACGCACTTCGTAAGTTTTATCGCCTTCGAGGCTGAACTGGTAATTTCCTTCGGTGCTTGAAGAGCTTGTTGCAACCAATGTTCCGTTTGCGTCATAGACTTTTAATTCGGCCGCAACGGGCTTTCCGTCGCCATTAAATACAGAGCCTGTCAGCAGCGACATATATGGACCTGTGTGCGGCTTTGGCATGAGCGCGCTCATATCAATTGTGTAAATGTCACGATCGCCTAATCCGCCTTCACGGTCGCTGTCGAGATAAGCGGTTTTGCCATCTGCGGAAAGCAGGAACATCCGCTCATTCGCAATCGTGTTGACCGGGTAGCCGACATTTACAGGAGTTGTCCATGCATTATTTTCAAAACGTGTCATGAAAATATCATAACCGCCCATGCTGTTGTGGCCGTTGGAAGAAAAATAAAGAGTTTTTCCATCCGGCGCAGGGAAAATTCCGCCTTCATCATATTCTGTATTAATGACCGGCCCGAGATTCACCGGCTCATTCCATGTCGTTTTATCTTTTCTGGTTGCCATCCAGATATCGCTGCGGCCATATCCTTTCTGCCCTTTGTAAGCAAGATCCTGCCCGCGTTCGCTCATGAAATAAAGTGTGTTTCCATCCGGAGAAAGAACCGCGCCATCTTCAAAATAGCTGGAATTAATTCCTTTGCCCATGTTTTTTGGTGTCCCCCATTTGCCGGAGGAGCTTTTCTTCGAAGCATAAATATCGCCTGCGCCACCTTCGAGCATATTGTTTACATACACAAACATTTGTTTTCCATCGGGAGAAATGGAGCAGGCTGCATGATGCCCTTCGCCGCCATTTATCGCGCCTTTGATAAGATCAGCTTCTCCCCAGGTCGCTTTCGCCGAATCCCAGGAGCTCAGGTACACGTATTCAAAATTTCCGCCATCGCCTTCTGTATCCTGGTTGCTGCTGTTGCCATCAGGGCGACGGGAAGAAAAGATCAGCGTTTTCATATCCGCGGTGAAAGACGGACGTTTATCATCATAAGGCGAATTGATTCCTGCACCGGGATTTGCAACAGTCACCGGTTTCGGAGTTGCCATGAGCGATTTTGCCGTCTGGCATTGTGCAAAATAATAATTGATGTCTTTTAAGCGCGGAGCGTTCGCCATGTTGACAGCTTTCGCAGCTGTATATTCCGCCATCGCCTCATCGGTGCGTCCTTTCATCTGGTAACAGCGACCGAGCAGGTAACGGAGATCTGAATGCCCGTTTTCATTGATGGATTTTGCTTTTTCAAATTGCTCCTGCGCTTTATCCGGCTCACGCATGTTGAAATAACATTCGCCGATATGGAAAATGATACCGGCATCGTTCGGTTTATTGACAAGCACTTCTTTGTACAGGTTGACAGCTTTCACATAATCGCCCATGTTGAATGCCTGCGACGCGTTGAAGAGCTTCACTTCATCCGTGCTTTTGTCAATTACGTTTTGTGCCGAAAGGGTTGCGGCAAAGAGGAAAATAAAAATTCCTATAACAGAAGTTGCTCGTTTCATAAACAGGTTTGTGGAGTAATTAAACAAATATAATGAACGGCGGCGAATATCAGGGCAGTGGAGGCAGCTGTTTCATTTTGTCGAGGAATAATGCGATTGCAGCTTCTCCGCGATCGTTCAGCCTGAGATTAAGGGACTGCCGAAGGTACTTTTCCACATCAAATGGCAGATATTCCGGTGATTCTTCCTTAATCACCTCGTCCATATGCTGTAAACCTGCTTCCATGGCCTTGCTGAACGCAGTTTTAAAATTTTCCGGCAATTCTTTATTGCTCACCCAGCATGCAAATACAAATGGCAGGCCGGTCAGCTTTTTCCATTCTTCTGAAAGATCGAACTCGTAGTTAAACGTACCATTCAGCTGAAATGTTCTGTCGCCGATAATGACTGCGGCAGTAGTTCCTGAAACAGCCGATTCAAAACCTGCTTCCGCTTTTTTCCATTCCGGCGAAATTTTCCATAATTCACTTGCCAGCACACGTGCCAGTGTAACTGAAGTGCGCGATTGATAATCAAGCAAAATCGTTTTGATCTCCGAAAGCGGAACCTGCGAATAAAGTTTCACCGACGCCACAGGTCCGTCAGCACCGATACAATAGCCGGGAAGTATATGCGCTTCTTTTAATCGTGGAATAATCGCCACCGGAACTAATCCGAGATCCACTTCACCTTCCAGCAGCTTACGGGCGCATTCAGAAGGAATATCGAGGCTGACGGAAATATCTTTGACCGGTGAAATTTCAAGTCCGCGAAGAAATGGTTTTGTATTAAGATAAGAAACAGCGGAAATGCGAATCATAGAAAGATGTGTAAATGTGCAGATGTGCAGATGTGCAAATTTGTAAATGTGCGGATGTGTAAATGTGCGGATATGCAAATGTACAGATGCCCACAGTCTACGCGTAAAAGTAAGCAGTGTTTAACATACTTTCCCCTTCATCTGCACATTTACAAATTTGCACATCTGCACATTATTTTTCTTTCATCTACACATTTACAAATTTGCACATCTGCACATTATTTTTCTTTCATCTGCACATTTACAAATTTGCACATCCGCACATTATTTTTCCTTCATCGCATCAATCGTGGCGAGTGTGCCGGCTACTGCTGAAACTACGGGAGCGAGAGCGATTCCAAGGAACGGGATCCAGAGCAGCGCGGAAAAAACCATTCCGTTTCCGATTGCAATTCCTTTGTGCTTTCGGGTGAATGCTGCGCCTTCAGAGATGTTCATTTTTCTTCGCTCATAAGTGTAATCCATCATGTTGAAGCCGAGGAAATACCAGCCAACCATCCACAAAAACGGAACAACGGCCCAGCCGATAACCGGTACCCAGCCGATAAACATGCAGGCGATGAATATGAGCGATTGGAAAAATAACGTGCGGAATGTAACGAGGATGCTGCGGAAAATATCCTTGAGGAGTTGCACGAAGCTGAACGGAAATTTTTTGCCCGAATTGATCTCGTCCACTTTTTCCGAAAGCAACGCCATGATCGGGGAGCAGATGATGAGCACAATAAATTTCAGAAAGGAATTAAATACGAAAAACAATAACACTTTAAGCAGTAGCCCGATGATGAAGCTCAGCACCGAGAGTAATTTGCCTACCCAGCCTTCATGCGAATCTTTCAGTCCCAACAATTCAATTACAGCATCCGCTATCGTATCGCCAAGCGCAAATGTCGACCAGAACCCAAAGATCCAAAGCGCCGCCATGATTACAACAGGATAAATAAAATACGCCCACAATCCATGCTTCGCAATAAATTGAAAAGCCCTGATATGAAATGAAACTCCTTTTCCGAAATCTGTGAAAAAACGCATAAGGGAACAAATGTACGATGTACGAATTACGATATACGATATAATTGGAAATTTATAATTGTAACTTCAAGGGAAATGTAGGTAGTGTATCAGTTTCATCGTGCGGGTATTTTTGCCACCAACGCACCAGGACACAACGAAAATGAAACTGATACACTACCGAAATGTACGATGTGCGAATTACGACGCACGATATAATTGAAAATTTATATATCGTATCTTGTCCATCTGAATCGGAACTCGTACATCGTAATTCGTGCATTTTTTCAATGTTAAATAAATTCGATCACTCCCTTTTCCTGGCAATTCATCATTTACGAAATTCTTTTCTCGATGAAGTGATGCCGCTTTTTTCAGGAAGAGTGATCTGGATTCCGCTTTACGCATTGCTGCTGTTTTTTCTCTGGCGCAGGTTCGGAAAACAGACGTTGATGATCTTAGGAATGATCATCGCCCTCACAGTGCTTTGCGACCAGTCGGCAAACCTTTTGAAACATAATGTAGGCCGCTTTCGTCCTTCTCACGATGTTTCGCTTTCAGGTGAAGTGATTACGCCTTTAGGTCCTGGCGGCGATTACGGATTTGTTTCTTCTCACGCGGCCAATACATTCGGGCTTGCTACATTTTTGTGGCTCCTGTCAGGGCCAATGAAAGGTTTCCGGAATGTGAAAAAACGCTGGCCGTGGGCGCTTTTATTTTTATGGTCGCTGCTGATCTGCTGGAGCAGGATCTATGTCGGTGTGCATTTTCCTTTTGATGTGCTGGGCGGATGTTTACTCGGCGCCATTTGGGGAGTTATCTTATTTGTTCTTTATCAAAAAGTAATTCCGGTGTTAAAATAATTGCCGCTGGTCAATCAGTCAGGTAGTAATTGGTTTATGGAAATTGTCCTTTTTTCCCTGCTATCACTCACAAAGGTGATTTCCTTTTTTTATTGTCAACTGTAGCTTTTTTCTGACGCTTCCCGAAAAGGCATTTTCCCTACTTTTACGAAATGCTCCAAACTATATTACTGATCTTTCTCGGTGGCGGTCTCGGAAGTCTTGCGCGATTTGGAATTTCACTGGGTGTAAAACAATTTTCTGAAACCACTTTTCCGGTCGCTACGCTGATCTCAAATGTACTGAGCTGCGTTGTAATTGGAATTACACTTTCATTTTTGGCTGGCAAGCTGCAGGATAAAAATCTTTACATGTTCATCGTTGTAGGATTCTGCGGGGGCTTCAGCACATTTTCAACCTTCAGTCTTGAAACGCTCGAACTATTTCGTCGTGGGCAAATCATGATCGGAACGGCGAATGTGATAGTAAGTGTCGCACTTTGCCTTATGGTTTTAGCATTCCTTGTCAAAAAAATCTAATCTGTTTGCCTTCGAACTAAACACTCCGAACTAAACACTCCGAATTTAATACTCCGAACTAAACACTCCGAACTCCGAACTAAAAATGAAATACGCTTTTACTTTTGTCATCGTCATCGCTTTCACCGCGGCAATACTTGCGCAGACCGGGAAAGGTTCCGTAAAATCTTCCGCGGCTCCGGGCCGGCCTAAGTTGGTTGTCGGACTGGTGATCGACCAGATGCGTTTTGATTATGTGTACCGGTTTTGGGATAAATTAGGTAATGATGGTTTCAAGCGCATGCTCAGCGAGGGATATAATTGCAGGAACACAAATTATAATTACGTTCCTACATTCACCGGACCGGGCCATGCTTCCATTTACACAGGTACAACTCCTTCTGTTCACGGAATTATCGCGAATAAATGGTATGACCGTGATCTGAAAAAAGGAAGTTATTGCGTTTCAGATCCTGCGGTGAATCCTGTTGGTAGTAATGTGGATGAAGGAAAACGTTCACCCAAAAAAATGCTGACCACAACTGTCGGCGACCAGCTTCACCTTGCCACCAACAATGAATCAAAAGTGATCGGCATTGCTTTGAAAGATCGTTCTGCAATTCTTCCTGCCGGACATACTGCTAATGGCGCGTATTGGTTTGATGATTCGACAGGATTTTTTATCACCAGCTCGTTTTACAGGCAGGATCTGCCGCAGTGGCTGAATGATTTTAACGGGAAAAAGCTTGCTGCGAAATATTTGTCGCAGGACTGGAACCTGTTGAGGGATTCTTCGCAATACACCGAAAGCATTCGTGATAATAATAAGTACGAAGAAACTTTTAATGGTGAAACGGCTCCTGTTTTCCCGCACAAGCTGCCGGAGCTTTTTCTGAAAAAGAATGCCAAATACGGTTTGATCCGCAATACTCCATTCGGAAATTCGATCACGGAAGATCTGGCTGAAGCCACCATCATCGGTGAAAATATGGGAAAAAATACAAAGCCTGATTTTTTATGCGTGAGCTTTTCGTCCACCGATTATATTGGTCACATGTATGGTCCGACAAGCAGGGAGATTGAAGACACCTACCTGCGTCTCGACCAGGAGCTGGCAGATTTTTTTAAATTTCTCGATAGCTGGATCGGAAAAAACAATGTAGTGGTTTTTCTAACTGCTGATCATGGCGTTGTGGAAACACCGGAATTTTTAAAAGACCAAAAAATTCCTGCTGGTTATTTTGATGAAAAAAAATGTGCCGATTCGCTTCAGAAAACGCTTATCAGGAAATATGGCGATACGCTATTGTCTTCTTACAGCAACGACCAGGTTTTTCTTAACCGGAAAAAAATAGCTGCAAAAGGATTACGTCGTGAAGATGTGCAGGATTTTGTAGCTGAATTTTTAATGGGTTTTAAAGGCGTGGCAGCCTGCATGACCGAATCGGATATTTCAAGCAATCAGTATACCGTATCGCCGAAAAAGCAGGTGCAGAATGGATTTAATTTCCGGCGTTCGGGCGATGTTTGTGTGGTGCTTGAGCCTGGCTGGTTTGGAGATTGGTCGGGCAAGGCCGGTACCACCCATGGTTCGGCGTGGAATTATGACACGCATGTTCCGTTGTATTGGTGGGGCTGGAAAATAAAGCCGGGAAGCAGCGAGGTAAACCAGGATATTACCGATATAGCGCCAACGCTTTGTATGATGCTTAATATTCAGTTTCCTGATGGTTGCACCGGTCAGCCGATTACAGGACTTCTCAAATAAAGGTTTTAATAACAAGATTACTAAATACCAAAGCGATGACTGTAAACAGAAGTGAGAAACATCGCCTGACCGTTTTGCAGCGACAGGTGATGAAATGGCTGAAGATGGAAGGCGGCGGAGTTTTATCTGCTGACCGATTGTTTACTACCATGGTAGAAAATCATCATATACCCGATGCAGATCCTGCATTGCTGGGCGAGCGTTTATCGGAGGCAGTTGAAAACCTTGTGCGTAAAGAGTATGCTGAAGTGCGATTGGAAACGGTTGCCAAAAACAAAAAATTTCTGACACTTTACGATTTCGGACAATTCGGAAAGAATGTTCAGAAAAAGGGTGGCGTTTTTAAATGGAAGAAAGGTGAATGCCCTGTTGTGGCGCTGACCGATGAAGGTGTGCGGTATGTAGAAATGCTGTGAAAAGCAAATGTAAGATGTACGATGTGGGATTTACGATTTGATTTACGATTTGGGATTTACGATTTACGATTTTAAAATTCGAAATTTGATATTTAAAAATCCTTTTTGCGTGAAGCCTGCCTGCCGTTGCGCTGGCATATGCTTCAGCAGGCAGGGATAGTAGTGTAAAGCCCGGACTTGTAATGAATAGCACGCCCCCATATTCCATTTTCCTGCCCTTTTTAGTAGAATTTCCTGTCTTTTTCTTAATTTCATGCTCCCTCAAAGCAAGCAGATGGCGAAACGAAAACAGAAAAAAGATGAACCGAATGAAGTAAATGAACCGGCTACGGAGTATAACGCACGGAATATCATTTTTTTTAATTCTTTTGAGGAGCAGGAAGAATACGAATTAAAACAAATGGCATCCTATAGTTCTCTGCAAATATTAGAGCAGCTTCGGCAGTCTATAAATATTGCTTACGGAATGCACGGATATAATCCGGAGAAACTCCCACAAATACATAATGTGCGGATAATTGAAAATCCTGATGAACATATTTGATTCATATACCCATTGCCTGCTTTCGGAATTAAATAAATTAAATGTTCAGTATTTGGTTGTAGGTGGATATGCAGTAAATTTTTATGGATACAGGAGAACAACAGGCGATATTGATTTATGGATTGAACCTGTAAATGGTGCGAATAAACAAAAGTTGATTGCGGCCCTTGAAAATCTAGGCATCAATCAGGTGGTTTTAATAAAATTGCACAAAATGGATTTCACAAATCCTGTGGTTTTTATCGATGGTGAAGAGCCATTTAAAATTGATTTTATGACGCATATTTCGGCAGTAAAATTCGAAGAGGCCTGGTTGCAAAAAACTTCCGCTACTATAGATGGTATTGAAATTCCTTTTATACATTTAAATCACTTGATTCTCTCTAAAATTTCGACAAATCGGATGCAGGACAAAATTGATGTTGAAAAGCTGCAGAAGATCCAACAAATGAAAAAGAAGTAATTGAAAAATAATAATTTTCCCAAAAGTGAAGAAATATAAATCCAAAGAGCTGCGCACTTTCGCTTCTGACGAATGGATGGCAGGTGCGACAAAAAAATACCGAAAAGTTTTTGATAAAGCAGAAACGACTTACATCCGCGTTGAATTTTCTTTTTACAATAAATTATTTGATGAAGAAGCGTGGACTTGCACCACAATGCTGAAATGTTTTGACCTGGCGGGAGGCGAGAAAAAGGAAATGTGCTCGCTGGAAACAAAACGCGATGTGAAGATGGATGAAAATATTGTGTACATCCGTGATGGCTGGGGAAATGCAACGGAAGGCGCGTATTGGAAAAAAGGAGAATATTCCTGGGAAGCATATATCGATAATGAACTGGTTGCGGAAACAAAATTTATTATCAATGAAGTAGCGAAAGTTACGGTGGAGGAGAATCCGTATTTCGCGGTGGAGTATATCAAGCTTTACGTAGGCGATTTTAACTCCTGGGAAAAACCGGAACGCCGTTACCTGAAAAAAATAAATCGTGAGACCACGCAATATGTCTGGGTGGAAGCAAAGATCAAGAACAAGCTGAATGTAGACTGGAACTACGAGTTGTTTTTCAATTTCTTCGATGATGCTTACCAGCTGAAAGGACAAGTGCAGCGTGAAGGAAAAGTAGAAGCAGGTAAGCTTGATTTCTCCTATACGTTTGACGTAGGTTGGGGAAATGAAGTGGCGGGATCATGGAAGGATGAAAAGTATGCCGTGGAAATTATTTTCATGGATACGATGGTGGCGATGGTTGAATTTGGAGCAGGAAGCGAAGAAGAAGAAGGAGTTCCGCAATTGATTATTGGCGCACAGCGATTGGTTTCTGCCGGTGGTGAGGCTACTGTAGTGCAACCACAGCCTGATACAAAACTTGCTGAAGAGACGATGGATGAATTGCTTGCGAAGCTGGACGGACTGACAGGGCTCACGGAGATCAAGAAAAATATCCGTGATCACATTAATTATCTCAACTTTATAAAGCTGCGCCAGGAAAAAGGATTTGAAGAAAGCGGAAAGCTGAGCCTGCACAGTGTATTCACAGGAAATCCCGGCACAGGGAAAACTACTGTGGTGAATATGCTTGGAAAAATTTATAAAAAAATGGGCATACTCAGCAAAGGGCATGTAGTAGAAGTGGACCGCGCGGATCTTGTGGGTGAATATATAGGGCAGACAGCGCCGAAAACACGCAAAGCAATTGATTCGGCACGTGGCGGAATTTTATTTGTGGATGAAGCTTACGCGCTGGCACGTCAAGGCGATGATGCAAAAGATTTCGGTAAAGAAGTGATTGAAATTCTGTTGAAAGAAATGTCGGATGGCCCCGGTGATATTGCGGTGATGGTGGCCGGTTACCCGAAAGAAATGGATACGTTCATTGATTCAAATCCGGGATTAAAATCGCGCTTCACGCATTATTATCATTTCGATGATTACCTGCCGGAAGAATTGATGGATATTGCTTTGCTTTCGTCTGAGAAAAAAGGTGTGACGTTGACAGAGGCCGCGAATAAATTTCTTGCAGAACAATTCATTGAAGTATATCGCACACGTGATAATTCATTCGGAAACGCTCGTCTTGCCATCGGTGTGCTTGAAGAAGCGAAGATGGACATGGGCCTGCGCCTGATGAAGGAAGGAAACATTGCCGACCTGAGCAAAGAAGCAATGTCGACAATTGAATTGGCGGATATTGAAAGCGCGTTCGGTGGCCGCAAGAAAAAACGCCCTGATCTCGGCATCAATGAAAAAATGCTGCGTGAAGCGTTGGAAGAATTGAACGGGCTTGTGGGAATGGAAAATATCAAATCTGAAGTGACAGAATTGGTGAAGCTTGTTCGTTTTTATCGCGAGACCGGCAAAGAAGTATTGAACCGCTTTTCGTTGCACGCTGTCTTCACTGGAAATCCGGGAACAGGAAAAACAACGCTCGCACGCATCATCGCGAAAATTTATAAAGGGCTTGGACTTCTTGAAAAAGGTCATCTTGTAGAGGTGGACCGCCAGGGATTAGTTGCTGGCTATGTCGGGCAAACTGCAATAAAAACGCAGGAGCGCATTGACGCGGCGAAAGGTGGTGTATTGTTCATTGATGAAGCTTACGCGCTTGGTGAAGGCGGAGAAAATGATTTCGGAAAAGAAGCGGTGGAAGTGGTGCTGAAAAAGATGGAAGATTTGCGCGGGCAGTTTGCAGTGATCGTTGCGGGTTATCCCGACAATATGTTTAAGTTCATGAAGACCAATCCGGGATTAAAATCGCGCTTTGATCGTAATTATGATTTCAAAGATTATACATCGGAAGAGCTTTTTACGATCGCTAAAAATCTGCTTACTAAAGAAAATCTGAATCCATCGCCTGAAGCTGAAGCGCATTTGAAAGATTATCTCGGGTATTTATATTCGAACCGCGATAAGTTTTTCGGCAACGCCCGCGCTGTAAGGCAGGTGATCGGTGAATCGGTGAAGAATCAGCATTTACGTATGGCTTCACTTTCGGCAGCTGAAAGAACTGCTGACGCACTTTCTACTTTGACGATGGAAGATGTTGCAGAGTTTGAATTGAAAAATGAATCGGGCAGAAAACAGTTGGGCTTTAGATTTGGAAGCTAGCTTCAGTTAAAAAGTTTCCGGTTTTAGTTTATTTAGTTTTTTGTTTTGTTTCTTTTTATTGAAACGAAAGGGAAACTGAAATAAATAGATCATGGTTTACTGAAACCGGTAGCCGATCTGGAAATTAATGCAGCAGTTTTTAAGCAGCAATTCGTTGGTATTCTCAAGACCCATTCTTCCCCGATAATTAAACCGCGATAAATTATAGCGGAAGATAATTTCGTAGCTGAAAAATTTTTCTGTGAAGCCGCGCCTGCGATCAAGGCCTATTCCTGCAAGCAAGACATTCCCGGTCTGCGGACCAAGAAACTGGTGCTCATAATCCAATTCCGTTGACCCGCCCCAAATTTCTTTTCCTGTTGCGGTCTCTTCGATGGATGTCACTGATGTCAGGAATAGTTTTGGCGAATATCCTGCAAGCAAGTAAAAAATAGTCTGCGCGTTATTTTCCGGCCCTGATAATCCGATGCGCGCAATAACCGGAACATATAATTCTACTGTCCGCAAGGTATGCGTGTAGCCGAACGAGCGGTCATAAAATTGCGAATATCCCGGCGCGAAGTAATAAGTATTAAAGCGACACGCCTGGCTCATTACCTCGAACCCGAATTGAAGATGCACATTGCTGGTGGGATAAAATTCCATCCTGAAAATCCCACCCGCGCCCGGACGCATTTTTGCTGCTTCACTATGGCGTGTGTCAACTTTAAAAAAGGAAACCACACCGGAAGCCGCAAAGCTGAATCCATACCGTTGCGTCATAATGTCCGGTGGATGGAGCGGAAATGCTTTGGCCGAAAACGAACAAAGAATTAAAAGAAAAAGGAGGTACTTACTTCGTTTCACGGCGTTCAAAAACTTTTTGGCCTGCAATATACGTAGCTAAAACTTTAATTGCAGGAATTGAATCCGTAGCGCAAACCATCGGATCATTATCAAGGATGATGAAATCGGCAAATTTTCCGGCTTCGATGCTTCCTTTTTCTTTTTCTTCAAAATTGGAATAGGCGGCCCACGCAGTCATTCCCAGCAAAGCATTTCTTTTGCTCAGCGCATTTTCTTTTTGAAAGCCTCCTTCAGGAAAATGTTTCTGATCCTGTCGTGTCACCGCTGCATAAAATGTAAATAGCGGATTTATATTTTCTACAGGAAAATCTGTTCCAAGCGCAAGCATTCCATAAGCGTTCAGCAAATCATTATAAGCATACGCTGTTTTGATCCGCGAAGACCCCAGCCGTTTTTCCACCCAATACATATCACTCGTGGCATGTGTCGGCTGAACGGATGGGATGACATTGTGTTTTTTAAACCATTGCACATCATCCAAAGCTACAACCTGCGCGTGCTCAATTCTCCACCGGCGGTCCGAGCTTAATTTCAGAAGAGAAGAATCGGTAAATATTTTTCCGTAAACAGAAAGAATTAACCGGTTGGCAGAATCTCCGATGCAATGTGTGCATACCTGGAATTGTTTTTCAGCCAGCAATCTCATTTTCTGTTCGAAATGCAAAGGAGTATTTAGAAGAAAACCTTTCCAGCCGGGTTTGTCTTCGTAATCTTCCAGTAAACACGCGCCACGGGAACCCAGCGCGCCGTCTGCATAAAATTTAAAGGAACGCACATTGAGACGATCCGTTTTGTAAGGACCATGCACAAGATAATGCTGGTAATTCGGAAGACTATCGCTGAGCATCGCGTACACACGCATTTTCAATTCGCCTTTGTGCTGCAGGCTGTCAATGATGTCGACTTGCCATTTCATAAGTCCGGCATCATCGACTGTTGTGATTCCTACTGCAAAGCAATTTGCCTCGGCTGTCAACAACGCTTCACGCATACGGTTAAAATCAGGTTGCGGAATAATTCTTTCCACGAGCTCGACAGCATTGTCAATGAGAATCCCGGTAGGTTTTCCTGAAACGAATCCAGGATTATTGCGGCCTGTTGATCGT
>JALYQL010000171.1 GCA_030855855.1 Bacteroidota bacterium
GCCATAAGTAGTGGCCCAGTTAATAGTTCCGGCAGCATCCAGACTTACAAGCAGCATGTCTTGCCCGCCAGCGCCCGAACTTTCCGTATAGCCACCGAGCATATAACCTCCTGCAGGATTTTCACACACCGACAGACTGAAATCACCATTGGCCGCTCCGATAACCTTAGACCATTGCGCATTTCCCGCGCTGTCGGTTTTCACCACATAAATATCCTGCACACCTGCGCCGGCGCCATCTGTCCAGCCCGCCATGATGCAACCGCCGTCAGCTGTTTTTATCATCTGCTGACAAATGCAATTGCCGCCCGCGCTGTATGTTTTCGACCACATTACATTCCCGGAAACATCCAGCTTGCAAAGAAGCATGAGGTAAGGAACAACCATCTGCTGTGGCGGACCGAAGCTGTTGGATTGTCCTGCCACGAGATAACTTCCGTCGTCGAGAATGGCAATGGAATATCCTTGATCATTCGCGCCGCCACCAATGGAAGTTGCCCACATTCCATTTCCATTAGCGTCCGTTTTCAAAATGTAATAATCATAATAACCCGCGCCGATGCTGCTGGTCAATCCGCCGATAATATAACCGCCATCACTTGTTTGCTGAACTGAATATCCATAATCATATCCCGACAAGCCGAAATGTTTTGACCATAGCAAGGTGCCGTTTACATCGGTCTTCAGCATATATAAATTTCCATACGGCTGCGTATTGAAGCTGAAAGTAGTTCCGACAAGAATATAGCTTCCATCCGGGTTCTGAATAATGGAAGCAAGATATTCTGAAACGGACCCGCCGTAATTTTTCGTCCATTGAATCGTGCCGTTCACATCTGTCTTTACAAGGAAAATTTTCGAAAGTCCGAACGGGCTGGTGCCACTTGTACCGCCGATAAGGTAACCACCGTCTGCTGTAATAATAGAAACACTTCCGGCTTCATAATCGATATTGCTGTACGTATGCTGAAAATAAGCTTGTCCGTAAATTGCTCCCTGAAGAATAAATAAAAGCAGGAATGTAAATGCGTAACTATATTTTTTCATGTGTTTGGGTTTACAGTTTCTTGTTTTCTACTTTGCCGGGAAGAAGGCAAGGAAAGGTAAAAAAATATTCGTACGGATTTTTATCCATGATTGATAAGCAAACAAATAACAACATACGCCAAACACCACCAACAACAAACAAGAAACCCTACCTTTGCACATGCCATTTTCACACGGACAAATTTCCTTCGCGCTTGTTTTCATTGCCGGCTTTACGATTGCGTTAATCTGGGCTTACCGGAAGGACAGAACAACCAACCACAAGAACTTCGGGGCAGCCTGGAAGGTGCTTATTTCGGTCATTATAATTATGGCCACCCTCTCTTATATTTTGAAAAACATCCGGCTACATTGACCTTCAACCGGTTAATGAAAATAAACAGGTATTTCTACCTTCGACGAAAGCCTATTTTTATTCGATAAAATACATTTTAATTAAATATTAACTTGACATCGACCATTTTCTTGATTAAATTTGCACTTTAATAGCATTCATATTTGGACCAGAAGATGAAAAGCATAATTTCCCTTATTGCCGTTTTCATCTCATTCGCAGGACTTTTTGCAAATGAGGCGTTGCTTGTTGAAGGTAAATACCAGAACAAGAACATTTACGTGCAGAATTCATTCAGCTCAAATGGCGTTGGTTTTTGCGCTTACGAGGTGTATGTAAATGATGTGCGTACAACGGATGAAGTGGCGTCCTCTGCATTTGAAATTGATCTGCGCCCGTATAATCTTCAACAAGGCGATAAGGTTGAAATCAAAATTTTCCACAAAGAAGGTTGTCAGCCGAAAGTACTGAATCCGGAAGCCTTAAAACCACGTCCTACATTCTCAACCAAAGCAATCAATGTAAATGCAACCAACGGACTTATCACCTGGACAACTGCAGGAGAAACCGGCGCACTTCCATTTGTAATTGAGCAGTATCGGTGGAACAAATGGGTTTACGTTGGCGAAGTTCAGGGATTAGGAACAGGTGGCGATCACACGTATTCATTCCAAACTACTGCGCATTCGGGTGAAAACAAATTCCGTGTGAAGCAGGTGGGTTTCGGCAAAGAAGTAAAATACACACCGGAAGTAAGTTTCACTCCTGTCAATAAAGCTCCGCTTTCTTTCTCGCTGTCGGGCGACACGAAACAAGGAACATTTTCGGGCGAGTCGTTGTATGAAATGTATGACGCTTATGGAAATGTGGTGCTGAAAGGTTTTGGCTCGAAGATAGATCTGTCTGATTTCGGCAAAGGTTCTTACTGGTTGTGTTTTGATAACCAGGTGGTGGAGGTGAAGAGAAAGTAGTGCTTTGTGTGTGTTCTCGGCTTAGCCGGGACTCGAACAAACACAAAACAAAATTGAAGCCCGAACGAATACAAAAGATTTATATAAATTGAAGGCTCCGGGAAACGGGGCGTTTTTTGTGTTCTGGTTTCCGGACAGATAACAAATTAAAACTGCGATGCTCCAAAAGATTCCGCCTGATTGCAGGTGAAGAAAAGTGCGTATCATAGTAGCAAATATCCTTTGACAAACCCCAGCACAAATATGTCGGCTCTTTTGCTAAACAAAAATCAAAGAATGAAGAAATTAATTTTGGTTATTGTAAGCCTGGTTATATTCGGTTCCTGGTCGGGCGAAACCATTAAACAACAATTCATAACTACTGATATTGATAATTATTGGATTGCATACGAAAAAATTATCTCGACAAAAGACAGTGCGCTGCAATACAAATATCTCAGAGAATTCTACCTCGACAAAGCGACAGAGGGGCTGAAAAGAATAATCCAGGTAAAAAATTATTCGGAAAAAAATTTTATTGATGGAATTAATAATTATCCAAAATTTTGGAAATCGATAAAGCCAAACACGTTGAAAGCCGGAGAGCATTTCGCTGAAATTGAAAAGGATATTCAAAAGCTGAAACAACTATATCCTGACTTAAAGCCATCACCGGTCTATTTTTTCATAGGTGCTTTTCGGTCTGGCGGTATGATATCGGAAAACAATGTTTTAATAAGCTGTGAATTGTCATTGGCAGATAAGTCAACGATAACCGACGAGCTACCCGAATGGAGACAACCTTTTTATAAAGAGTATAATCCGATAGAAGGTTTATCGCTGCTGTGCACTCACGAATATGTTCATACGCAGCAAAAAGAATTGGTGCAGAACCTTTTATCGATGTGCATGTATGAAGGCGTTGCTGAATTTATTTCTTGTAAGGCAACAGGGGAAAAATCTGATTGTCCTGCCATAGAATTTGGAAAAGCGAATGCTGAAATCGTTTTGCAGCAATTTGTTTCTGATTTATATATTATGAGCAATGATTATAATTGGCTTTACGGTCAAAACAGGAATGATTTAAAAGTAAGGGATTTAGGGTACTACATTGGCTATGAAATCTGTGAACGTTATTACAACTTGTCGGCAGACAAATCAAAAGCCATTAAAGAGCTTATAGAGCTTGACTACACAAATGAAAAAGAAGTGGAACGCATTATAGACAAGACAAATTTTTTACCCAAAAAGCTGGAAGAGCTGAATAGTGATTATGAGAAGCAACGCCCGACAGTAACAGGCATAGCACAATTTAAAAACGGAAGCAAAAAGATCAAACCCGGCTTGACAAGGATAACAGTTACTTTTTCCAAACCTCTTAATAAAAATAATACCGGAATAGATTTTGGACCTCTTGGCGAAAATTTTTGCCCGCAAATAAAACAGCAGGAGAATGGTTGGTCGGAAGATGGGAAATCCTGGACATTTGAAGCCGACTTAAAACCCAATCAGCGATACCAGATTCTTATATCAAATAATTTCAGAATGGAAGATGGTGTGCGATTGAAACCTTATTTGATTGATATAACAACGACTAAATAATATATATATTGTCGGGATGAACCTGGCAAAACTGAGGTGGGACAAAACACCGGCTTTTACTCCCCCGCGACCAAACTCTCCACCTCCGAAAAAATCATCGCAGTTGCGCCCCACAAAATCTGCCCGTCAATAATATAAGATGGTGCATCAATAAACATGTTTGTGCCGATCGTAATTCTTCTCCGCTCCTTTAAAGACGCTTTAAACAAATAAGAAAGCGGAAATTCAATCACCGAATCCACTTCATGCTTATCCGGAATCCATAACGGACGCTCATTTAATTCTGCGACGAATGGATAAACCAAAAAATTACTCACCGGAATATAAACTGAGCTGAGCGCGCCTAAAATATTTTGTTCCGGAATTTTTATTCCTACTTCTTCTTCTGTTTCGCGGATGGCAGTGAACGCAAATGATGCATCGCCGGCTTCTGCTTTTCCTCCTGGCAATGCTAATTGGCCGCTGTGCATTCCATCGTACGACGGTCGACGGATGAGCGCGGTGTAAATGGTTCCGTTAAGAGGAAACAGCGGAAGCAGCACAGCGCTGTTGCGGTGATTCGGATTCTGTTTGAGATAATCGACTGTAGGAATGCGCGCGCGGGATGACATGCGATGCTGCGCGGCCTCACCGGGAAGATTTCCGCCAAGCCTTTTTTTGAAAGCTTCGAAAAAAAGTTCAGGCTGATGGAGCAGATCGGTCATTGATACAAATGTAGTGAGAGGAGGGGGGATTTACGATGTACGATTTGAAAGCAATTTTTTAATGCCTGATATGGTGTCAATAAATTTTCCTGTCCACCATCCAATTCACAAGCGGGTGCCGGCTTTTAATTGGTAATTGGTAATCCGGGTAATTGGTAATTATTTTCCTGCTGCACACGCACTTTCATTCCCGCTTTCAATCGCACATATCCTTCCCAGCCATTATACGTTTTCAATTCCTTTACCGTAATACCATAATGCTGCGCAATCTTCGTGTAATTATCGCCGCGCACGACCGTGTGAAATTCTTCTCCCACAGGACGTACGCCGTAACCTTGTTTTGTTCTAACGAGGCAAACTCGTTCAGCTACCAATGTATGCGTAGTATAATCAATAAAATACGCCGGATCAATTGCGATGCCACGGAAACGGGTTTCGAAATGTAAATGTGTTCCCGTAGAATGACCGGTAGAGCCGCCAAGCCCGAGGAGCTGTCCGCTGTTGACAATATCGCCGGGCTTGACTTTTATTTTCCAGAGATGCGCATACACTGTTTCAAGTCCATTGTAATGCCGCACGATGACAACATTTCCATACCCGCCTTCTTTTCCCGCGAAACGCACCATTCCCGCAAACGCACAGCGCACCGTATCGCCGCGATTCAGATCGATGTCCACACCGCGATGAAAAGCGGAATCGCGCCAGCCATAACCCGAAGTGATAGTGCCGGTGAATGGAAAAGTAAATTCGCCGCTCGTTGCTATGGAAAGATCAATATTGGTAAGCGTTTCGCTTTTATACAAAGAATCGTGGTAAGGAAAAACACGCCGGGTATCCCAGCTTCCGTAAAAGCGATCAGCGGGATAAAAAGCAAAACCTTCGAATTGATTTTTCGACTGCCCCGAATTTAATTCCGTAATCCGCGTCTTGATCATGGCGAACAATACCTGGTCGTGCACGTTAGCATCAAAAAGAGAATCCATTGTAAGCACTAATTCCGCTTCGCTCATTTCAGGAATAGAAGCCGCAATAGCGAAAGAGCCCGGGCAAAGTCCAAGCGTATCGCCACCGGCAATTACCCGGTTAGAAAAAAAAGCGAAAAGGAGTGCAGTCACGCAAAATGCGTAACGAAAGGGAGATTGCAAAAAAGTGAGTGTTAAGGGTACGTGTGTAGTGCCAAGATAGAAAAAATAATTACCAATTACCGGATTACCAATTACCAATTACCAATTAAAAAGGAAGAGGTAATTGGGAAAATGGAAATTAGGAAAGTCGGGCCGGCTTCATATCAAATACGACATAATCTTAATTTCCTGTTTTCTCAATTTCCATTTTGCCCATTGGTAATTGGTAATCCGGTAATTGGTAATTATTTACACCCCGCACTCAACTTATCTTTTCCTGCATCCGGAAATCCCATTTGTTCTGCTTTTGAAAAATCTTCGCAGGCACCTTTTTTATTGTTGAGCTTGAAATTCGCTTTGCCGCGCAGGTCGTAATCTTCCGCAGTTCCTCCGGCTTTAATCGCAATGGAAAGATGGTCGGCCGCCAGCTGCCATTTCTCCTGCTCAAAATACATTTTTCCTAAACCACGCGCGGCACGCACATTATTGGCTTCGAGCGTAAGCACTTTTTTGTAATCCGTTTCTGCCTGGATGTATTTTGTTTTTCCCTGCGCGATAGTAGCATCAGCACGTGCGAGCAATGTCGGAATGTCGTCTTTTTTCAGCGCCAATGCTTTATTAAAATCCCTGACGGCAAACGGGTAATTTTTTTGCTTCGCATACAATTCACCACGTACCCTGTACATATCGGCATCTTTGGAATGAAACTGCTCGATGACCATGCTGTAATCTTTTATCGCGTCATCATTTTTTCCGAGCGCCGTATTTGCCGCGCCTTTTGCACGATATAACTCTTCGGTAGCAAAACCAAATGTCACTGCTTTGGAATATTCCGCAACAGCTGCATCATTTTTATTTTGAGAAGCATGAATTTTTCCTTGTTCAAACCAGGCTTTTCCCATATTCGGATTTAGCGTGACCGCTTTTGTAAAATCAGCGAGCGCCTCGGTTTGTTTTTTCATGTCGCGGTACAAAATTCCACGCTGGTACACCACCTCTGCGTTTTTTGCATCAAGCGAGATTGCTTTATTAAAATCTGTCAATGCATTTTCAGTCTGTTTTGTTTTTACATACAGCATTCCGCGGTTTACATATGAATCAAGATAATCCGGATTTAATTTTATAGCCGTAGTATAATCTGTGATCGCCAGCTGATCGTTTC
Source organism: Bacteroidota bacterium (assembly GCA_030855855.1). Lineage (GTDB taxonomy): Bacteria > Bacteroidota > Bacteroidia > Palsa-965 > Palsa-965. The sequence goes on from JALYQL010000171.1 coordinate 6,924, forward strand.
CGAGCTGTGCATTCAGCTTTGCTTTATAAAAAAATCCCGGAGCATATTTCGCGTTTAGCTGCGTAGTCTTGATATAATCCACCATTGCCAGCTCATTTTTCCCGAGTGCCTGGTTCGCCCGTCCACGATCAAGGTAGCCTTCAAAATATGTCGCGTCGGCTTTGATTGCCAGGTCGAACTGCACGATGGATTCAAGATATTTCCCCTGATCGAACAGCTTTTTGCCTTTTTCATGATAGATATAAGCCGGTTGCGCCAGTATCCAGGCCGGGGCAAAGATGGAAATCAAAATCAGGAGCACATTTTTCATGCTTTAAATATAATTGAATTCGCAGATTTTACTTGACATGTGCCATATTCCGGGGCTACATTTACCCAAACTTAAAACGCTAAACCATGAAAATAGTAAAACGTATTTCCATCGTGCTCGGAATACTTGTTGGTATCTGGCTTATCCTGGCATTAATTGCTCCTTCATCAGCCCATGTCGAGCGTTCCGTTATGGTAAATGCCCCTGCTGCTACTGTTTTTGACCAGGTAAATACGATGCAAAACTGGAAAAGCTGGTCGTACTGGGATAATATTGACAAGAATATGAAAGACAGTTTTGCCGGACCTCCAGCTGGTATTGGCGCGGTTCATTACTGGGAAAGCCAGAATGATTCGGTTGGAAAAGGCTCATTGACTATTACCAAAAGCGAGCCGAATGCATTTGTAGAAACCACCCTGAATTTTGAAGGAATGGGCACAAGCGTAGGCGGATGGAAAATGAAAGACACAGCAGGTGCGGTACAGGTGACTACTTATATGGATATGGAAGCGCCGTTTTTTATGCGGCCGATGATGCTTTTCATGAATATGGACGAAATGCTCGGTGCTGATTTCGAAAAGAGTCTTTCCGGCTTAAAGCGTGTAGCAGAAAGCGCTGCCACGTCGACTCCTTCATCAAATGTGAAGATTGAAGTGACAATTGTGGACCCGATGAAAATGATGTCGATCAAAGACAGCTGCACATTGGCGGAAATCAGCCAGAAGCTTGGAGCACTTTATGGGGAGATCGGTGCGGAGGCAACGAAACAAGGCCTCACCCAGAAAGGATCTGTGTTTGCGATTTACCATAAAGTCGTTACCAATGCGGATGGTTCCATGTTTTTTGTGCTGGAGGCCGGGATTCCGGTTGATAAAGCCGGAAAATCAGATGGCCGCGTGAAATATTCGGATGTTCCGGCCGGAAATGTGGTGAAAGCATCGCATTATGGTTCGTATGAATCAACGGTTACAACTCATGAGCTTATGGATAAATGGATTACTGAAAACGGCAAAACAGTTACCGGCAATCCATGGGAAGTTTATGTTACTGATCCCGGCGTTGAGACTGACCAATCTAAATGGCTGACTGAGATCTACTATCCTGTTAAATAGACTGAAACAAAATGTCCTTTTTCGGCCTGGTTCTTGTATTTTCGGGAGTAATCTGTTAGCTTTACTCAGCAAACACAAAAAACAAATCCCTATGAAACGCATCATTCTCCTTTTCGGACTTATTTTTTCTCTTGTAGCTGTAAAAGCTACTGCAGGTGAAACACCTACCAACGAGCAAAAAGCGCATAACCAGTCTTTGTCAATGCAAAAAGTGCTTTCACTTTCCGCCGAGCAGCAGGTGAAAGTTGAAGCTGTATTGCTGAGCAAATATGTAGCAACAGATGCGGTAATCAATGATGTGAATACAAGTGGCGCTGAGAAACTTGCGGCTCTTGAAGTAATCAAACAGAATAAAGATGCTGAGCTTGCAGCAATCATGACACCAGAACAGTATGCTCTTTTCGTACAAAAAAGAGATGATGTCAAAGCAAGAAAAGAAGCGAATAAATAAAACAGCATAACACTACAAAAAAGCCTTCCATGCAGGAAGGCTTTTTTTATGCGGAATTTTTGCCGTTATTTTTGGCTGTCCTACCAATACTGCTACTCCCCACTGACCACTCCCCACTGACCGCTGACCACAGCTTCCTGTTTCTGCACACCCACAAATCTATCGCTCTGCTCAATAGCATCCATGACCTTCACCAGCATTACATCGCCGTTTTCTCCTTCTTCAAATTGCAGCGGCGCCTTAAAACGGATCGATAATTTCACCCCTTTCTTCTTTTTCATCCGCAAGCCTTTTTTATCAAATGCATTGCGAAATCCATCGATCACCACGGGAATAACCACGGGATTATATTTTTTTACCAGCACAGTTATTCCTCTTCTTCCTTTCGCACCGGGTTTTGTAGTGCCTTGCGGGAAATTAATCACCCAGCCATCGTCGAGCGCGTGACCGATATTTGAGAGATCTTCCATGCGCACTTTCCGGTTTACGTCTACTCCACCGTCGCGCCATGTACGCTGAATAGAAACCGATCCCGCATAGGCGAAGACCCGTGGCAGAATTCCTTTTTTCATGGTCTCTTCCGCAGCGACAAAATAAGTATTGATCCTCGGCCTGAACAAATACCAGGGCTTCGAGATCGAATTCTTATAGCCGTTCTTCACCGCGCAGAAAACATGAAGCAGCGCAATCACTTCCGCAAAATAAGTCTGGTGGTTGGAGACGAACAGCACATTTGACGCCGGAAGATTTTCAAGATGTTCGGTCCCGGAAATGGTAATCCTGTTCCTGCGGGCGTACCGTCGCCAGGTGAGCCAGCCGATGAAGCTGATGAGCCAGCGTTTGAGAAAAAGCTTGTGACCGAAAGGATCCTTACGAAACATATTTCAAAGGTACGTACTTGGAAGGCAAATTGGTTCGTTTGCTTACCTTTGACACAATGCCTTTCAAAGCCCTCAACCCCGTTTTATTGCTCTTCCTTTTTACAGGAATTTTTCTGCTGACGGGTTGCTTTGAAATTGTGGAAGATATCACGCTTCACAAAAACGGTTCCGGCACTTTTTTTTACACCATCAATTTAAGCCAGAGCAAAACCCGCCTGGATGGAATTCTTAAGCTCGACAGCACAGATGGTTACCGCGTGCCGAAAAGAAAAGAAATTGACGAAAATATTCTCAAGACAAAAGCCACGCTCGAAAAATCGCCCGGAATTACAAACGTCATCATCGGCAGCGATTGGGTGAATTATATTTTCACTCTTAAATTCGATTTCAACTCCGTGAACAATCTCAATCTGGCGGTAGAAACTGTTTCAGCCGAGCTCGCCTCCGATCACAAACGGATACCTGAAGCGGCAGACAATTTCGCTTTCACCGGAAAAATATTCGACCGCAAAAGTCATTACAACGCGAAAGTGCAATCGCCAAAGCTTACCGCGCAGGACAAAGAAATTCTCAAAGACGCATCTTACACCTGCATATTTCGCTTCGACGAAATGGTCAGCGTGAATTCAAACAAGGATACGAAGATTTCCAAAAGCGGAAAATCGGTTATGCTAAAATTAAATATGCTTCAGCTGGCAACGGGGCAAAAATCAATCGTCAATAAAGTTATCCTCAAATAAGCTGATGAAACAATTTCTCCCCTTCGTTCTTGTTTTGATTTCTTCGCTGCTAAATGCACAGAATATTTCAACACATATTCCCAAAAGCTCGACCTACATCGTTACACTGAATCCATCCACGCACGTCAATAACGGCGATCTGAAATCGGTGAATGGTCTTGAGATTTTTTCCCGTAACGGCGACTACGGAAATGATTTCAGCTACATCTACGGGGATAATGACCTGGCTCCCGAACAGCAAAAATCATTCGGTCAATTATTCGTCGATGTTTTTTCCGATCCGAAATATACAGGAGTCGATACTGCACGCAAAATTTTCATCTTCAACGAAACATCTGATTCCATTCATTACTGGGCGTATGTTTTGCCGGTCAGCAACAGCTCCGATTTCGGCATTTATATTTCTACACATCTTTTTTCCGCCAAGCCTGAAATCCTGAAAGGTTCCGGCTATTCAGAAATTCACCAGGACAGAATTTCCATTGGGTGGACAAACAGCTATGCTGTGATCATTCTTGCTGATTTCAACTACCTGTCCGATTACGGTGGCGATATTTCAGAGATGATGATTGACAGCCTTGTCGCGGTGGAGGTACAATACTTAAATGATTCAATAAACATGGCCGACAGCATCGCTATGGCGAATATGTTGAGCGTGGAAAAAGATCCCGGAATTTCTGACAGCCTGCGCCTTGCAAGGACAAAACAATTAATGGAAGACCAGGAAGAAATGCGCATACAGCTTGCCAATGATACTACGCCTGACGAATATTACGCGAAGCCATGGGCGTATGACATGGATGATTTTCCTTACTATGATAATCCAAATGACGATCGCAGAACTGAGCTGCGCGATTCTGGCATCACCGTGATGGCCCGACGGCAGGTTAAATACCTTGTCAACTTAAGCTACGAAGAATCCATTGAGTCGGTCGCGAATTTCCGCAAAGTAGATGCAGAAAAATCGGATGTCGTTTACTGGTACAATTACGGCGAGATGATGCAGCAGTATTACGAGCAAAAAATGCGTCACCGCTACAACTATTACCTGTATGGCGAACGTCAGCGCGATACATCAGCGGTCCGTAATATGTGGAAAGGATCGTATGTAGTAAGTCTTGTGCATTTTGAGGGAAATGTTGCAACAATGGAGCAGCGTTCGTATTTCAATCCGGCGATGCAGGAACATACACATGGATTATACCGCGGCCGTGTCGACAAGAAAATGTTCCGTTATGTGAAAGGTGAAAACCTCATGGGATTTGTCGCGATGTCGATGGACATGGAAAAATTCATGAAATTCTACGGAAGTGTTTATCGTGAACAGATTGCAAATTCGTATAGCGGATTTTACGAAAATTACTACATGATGATGTGGGATTTGCTGCGCGTGTTCATTGATGAAAAAACAATGTATAATCTTTTCGATGGGCAGTTTCTTTTTGCAGTGACGGATCTCAAGCCTTATACTGCCTCTTATCT